>NZ_JCAKNC010000014.1:0-72508 GCF_059515925.1 Acinetobacter sp. CY81 | reverse complement strand
AATTTTCTGACAAATATTTCTCAAATAAACTTCGAGTAATTTCTACCATCAATCAATGAAAATAATTTCGATCAATCAATCAGTAAAAATCCACACAAGTTGTTCTTCATAATCTCTTAATGATCTTCTTGTTGGTTCGTCACCAGCAAGCTAGGTCGGCTATACTACTCTCTTTCGAAGATTAGTCAACTAGTTTTGTTAATTATTTTTCCAACCTATTCAATAAACTTAAATCCAACCAATCAGGCTAAACCATTGTTTATCAACAAGTTTTAATTAACATCACCGCCGATGGATGTGCATTCTACAGGAATTTATATACGTTGCAATACCTATTATTAACTTTATTTAATAGATGAACATTAATTCACCTAATTTCCTATTTATTTAACTTATTCATTCATTTTTTAAGCTATTTATATTTTTTTATATGCATTAAACTAGAAAATTGAACAACGACTATAATATAAGTTTTTAATGGCATCATTTATAAATAGAAAATCTTTCTGTTTCGGGATACTACTTTTATTGAGTAGTCTTTCTCACGCCAACTCAAATCATTCTATATTCACTATCACATTTTCAATCATGAGCTATGTTAAATGGTCTAATCCAAATCCAAGCCTATGCGTTATTGATGATAATGATACTCAAAATGAACTTGCACTTATCGCAAGTGCTAAAAAACCTAATTTAAAAGTTTTAAACGTTCCTTTAAGCAACCTTAAGAATATTAAATGCGATGCCATTTTCTTTTCGCAAAATACTGCAAATGAAGAACAAAATATTATCAACAATTTAAAATCACCTCCTGCACTCTCATTTTCAACCAATAATGCAGATTGTGAGATTGGAAGTGTCTTCTGCCTATATACCTCAAAAAGTGGAAAATCACTTTTTAAAGTCAATCTAGATAGTTTAGCGAAAACAAAAATTCATATTGATCCCCGCGTCTTACTCTTAGCGCAGCAAACGGAGTAAGCATCATGATTAAAAAATATTTTGATTTACGCTCTCTTCAATCTGTATTCAGAAGATCACAATTTATTATTTTTGCGATCACATTCCTTATTTGCACACTAACCTTTACATCTATTTCAGTATTTACAGTTAAATCTTATGCAAAACAAAATTTGGTTTTAGTCAGTCGCACTGTTGCTGAACGTATTCAACCCGCATTGGTTTTCCAAGATGAATTAACAATAAATCAAATTATTCAAGAATACACACAACAGCATTCTGTTCGATCAATTCAAATCAATAACAATACTGGTCAGCCCATTACCAATAGCATTAAAGATAAACATCAATACTCATCACTTCAGAGTATGTTTGATCGGTTTTTCTTTAAAGCCCCCCTACATATAGATGTAAGTCACAATGGTGAAAAAGTAGGAGAAGTTGTTTTATATGGTAGCTCTAATGAAATTTTAATATTTTTGCTTAAAATTTTTCTTGGCTTATTGGTCGGTATGCTCTTCATGGTCTTTGCATTGTGGTGGTCTGTGAATGTCACCTATCAACACATTATGAATTCAATTTCCCCAATCAGCCATATTGCACAAATGGTCAGTAAGCAAAAAGCATACAACTTAAGATTCCCTCAAAATAACATTAAAGAATTTAATGATCTTAATATTGTATTTAATGAGCTTCTTGAAGAAATTCAATCATGGCATATTCATTTACAAAGCGAAAACAGCCAACTCACCCACCAAGTTCAGCATGATGACCTCACTCAACTGCCTAATCGAAATTATTTCAATCAGGTTTTACAGGATGTCTTCCTTAATCCAGATTTACGTGAACATGCCGCACTTGTATTTATTGATAGTAATAATTTTAAAGCCATCAATGATAAATATGGACATCCTATTGGCGATGAGGTTTTAAAAGAAACCGCGCTCAGATTGAAAGCAAGTACGCGTCAAAATGATTTTGTTGCACGACTAAGCGGTGACGAATTTGCCATTGTCCTAAAGTCAGTTCATCAAGTGGAACATTTGATCTCAATTGCTGAAAATTTAATAAAGTGCTGTGCCGAACCACTTATCTACAAAGATCATGTTGTTCCATTTAGCTTTAGTATTGGAATCGCCATTGCTAAGGAAGCCAATAGTCCAGAAGACTTAATCGCACAAGCCGATCAAGCAATGTACAAAGCAAAAACATTGAAACACCACTGGTTCATTTACCACTCTTAAACTCACCTTAGGTTGAAAATAATGTTTAATCAAAAATTAAAATTTATCGTTTTAGGGATTCTACTGGTTACGCTTTCAGGTTGTTTAAGTTTTGGATCACTTAACCACAAACAAGTCAAAATGCTTAAACAACAAGGTTTTGTATTAACTGACGAAGGCTGGAGTTTAGGCTTACCTGAGCGCTTACTCTTTGATTTTAATGCCACAGAAATTTCTACACAAAAGCAAACAGAAATAACGCGCCTTGCCACCCAACTTCATAAGTTCAAATTAAATAAAGTTAAAGTCGTTGGTCATAGTGATAATGTAGGCAACCCAGAGTACAACTTAAAGCTATCTAAGAAGCGTGCTGAAAGTGTGGCTCAAATATTTTTAGCAAATCAATTCCAAGCACAAAATATTCAAACTATCGGCAAGGGAGCAACCCAACCGATTGATCAAGCAAATACTGAAGAAGCAAGAGCTGCCAATAGACGCGTTGCCATTATCATTATTCCGTAATCTTCGAATATTTAATTTCAAGATTTAAAAAAGACTCCAAGTGGAGTCTTTTTTTCAAAATTATTTTAATTTTAAATTTACTTTTCACAGACGTAAAAAAACCGCAACTAAGCGGATCAATTAACTAAAACTTAAAAATAAATTTTTAAAACTTAATGGTCGGAGCAGTAGGATTCGAACCTACGACCCCCTGGTCCCAAACCAGGTGCGCTACCAAACTGCGCCATACTCCGATTCTCATAAGAGATTGGGGTGGATGAAGGGGCTCGAACCCTCGACAACCGGAATCACAATCCGGGGCTCTACCAACTGAGCTACAACCACCATTACAACATTTTAGATTCTACAATATCAAACGACCAGATGGCGCGCCTGACAGGATTCGAACCTGTGACCATCCGCTTAGAAGGCGGATGCTCTATCCAACTGAGCTACAGGCGCATTACCTAACGATCTAAGATCACTGGAAAACCTTGCCTTGAAGAATTGGTCGGAGCAGTAGGATTCGAACCTACGACCCCCTGGTCCCAAACCAGGTGCGCTACCAAACTGCGCCATACTCCGATTCATCTCAGCTTGTGTACCGTTCAACTTATCTTTCGATGTATCGTTCGGTACGGTGTGCATTCTAGGCGCGACGCTTAATCTCGTCAACACCTATATTCAAAAAAAGTGAAAAAAATGCTTCAAATGTATATTTATCAAGCATTTTAGCTGTTTTTATCGTTTTAAAGAGGCACTAAAGTTCAACATTCGATCTAAAGGCTGTTTAGCACGTTTTGATAAAGCAGCATCAACGAATATTTCTTGATCACCTTTACGCAAAACATCCAAAATTCCATCCAATTCATTCATTGCCATCCATGGACAATGTGCACATGAACGACAAGTTGCTCCCTCTCCAGCTGTTGGGGCCTCAATTAAAGTCTTATTTGGCACCATTTGTTGCATTTTATAAAAAATTCCGCGATCCGTTGCCACGATCATAGTGTCATGCGGAAGCTCTTGTGCCGCTTTGATAAGTTGTGAAGTACTTCCTACCGCATCAGCAACATCAATAACCGATTCAGGTGATTCTGGATGCACAAGTACAGCAGCATTTGGGTACAGTGCTTTCATTTGAGCAATACCACGTGCGCGGAACTCTTCATGTACAATGCAAGAGCCATCCCAAAGCAACATATCAGCGCCCGTTTTCTTTTGAATATAACGTCCAAGATGCTGATCTGGTGCCCAAATGATTTTTTCACCTAAGCTATCAAGGTGCTCAATAATCTCTACTGCACAACTTGAAGTAACCACCCAATCTGCGCGCGCCTTGACAGCTGCAGAGGTATTGGCATAGACCACAACCGTGTGCTCTGGATGCGCATCACAGAACGCTGTGAACTCATCAACAGGGCATCCAAGGTCTAAAGAGCATGTTGCCTCTAAAGTCGGCATAAGCACTGTTTTTTCAGGAGATAAAATCTTTGACGTTTCTCCCATAAACTTCACACCAGCTACAACCAATGTCTTGGCAGGATGATCACGACCGAAACGTGCCATCTCTAAAGAATCAGAGACACAACCACCAGTCAACTCGGCAAGTTCCTGAACTTCAGGATCACAATAATAATGCGCAACCAATACAGCATCACGTTTAATCAGTTCAGCTTGAATTTCTGCAAATTTCTGTTTTTTAAGTTCAGGAGATATCACATGCTCCTTTACTTCCCCCAATAAGTCTAAATGCGCTTGTACAATCGTCTTTGCATCATTGGCAATTAAATTGGTTGCATCATTCATTCTAGCTGTCTCTATCCTTAACGCTCAATTGAGCTGTCACACACCGATTGATAATTTGGCAGTTTACTTTTTACCAATCATTAAAATACATACAAAAAAGCCTCAATTACATTGAGGCTTTTTAACATTAAGAACGATAATCGGCATTGATCTTGACATAGTCATAAGACAAGTCACAGGTATAAACCGTATCTTTGGCTTCACCTCGACGTAGATCAACACGAATCGTAATCTCTGCTTGATTCATTACTTTAGCACCTGCTTCTTCAGTATAGTCTGCCGCAGCGCCACCATCTTTACAGATTTGTACATCATCCAACCAAACTTGGATTTTTTCAACATTCAAGTCTTTGACACCGGCATAACCAATTGCCGCAAGAATACGACCCCAGTTTGGATCAGATGCAAAGAATGCCGTTTTAACTAATGGGGAATGTGCAATGCTATACGCAATATCGCAACATTCTTGGGTGTTTTTACCACCTTCAACCGCTACAGTAATAAACTTGGTCGCACCTTCACCATCACGAACGATGAGCTGTGCTAAACGCTTCATAATACGCGTTAAAACATCTAGAACAATGGTATAGCGAGCATCTTCAATAGATGTGATTTCAGCGCCACCTGCTTGACCTGTCGCAGCAAAAATACAAGAATCATTCGTCGACGTATCACCATCAATCGTAATACGGTTAAATGACTGCTCTACTGTGGTTTTAAGTAACTGCTGAACCAATGCTCTTGAAATAGGTGCATCTGTAGCAACAAAACCGAGCATGGTTGCCATATTTGGACGAATCATGCCTGCACCTTTTGAAATACCCGTCATGCTATAACGCACGCCATCCATTTCAAATTGCTCAGAAGCCCCCTTAGGCAAAGTATCTGTGGTCATAATACCTGAAGCCGCTTGTGACCACGCATCATCAGTAACACTTTCAAATGCTGGCTTTAAACCTTTGATCAAACGATCCATCGGTAATTGTTCACCAATCACCCCAGTTGAGAATGGTAGGACTTCATTTGCATTCACATTGGCAATTTTGGCAAATTCAGCACAAGTCATTTGCGCATTTTGCATACCTGTTGGACCTGTACCCGCATTGGCATTACCTGTGTTGATCACCAAATAACGCGGGTTTTTTTCAGCTAAATGTGCTTTTGATACATGCACAGGAGCTGCACAAAATGCATTTTGAGTAAATACACCTGCGACATTGGTACCCGCTGAAAATTCAAAAACAACTAAATCACGTCGGTTTGGATAACGTACATACGCTTCTGCTGAGCCTATTTTTACACCCTTTACCACATGCATCTGTGGCATTGCCACGTCACCAACCGCCATTTTTAAATGTCCAGAATTAAATTAAAGAAAAAACAAGCTTATTAGAAAAGAGTCAAAAAATCGAGTCATTCTGTACTGCGATTTTCACTTTTATAGCTTGTCATAAAACAATACCAGCAACTTTGGCTGGTATTGATCGAAAGATTGAATCTAAATGCAATAAAAAATTATTGAGCATTCCCATCAAGTAAAGCTTGTTTCGCCTTTTCTTGACTCGAAGCCGATAGCGCTGGGTTTGAAGCTACAATGCGATTTGCTGTCGCAGGTGTCACTGCCGAAATAGCCGCAGTTTTCAAAATGATCGGACGACCACCTGTATTCCCCAAAGTATAACGAATCCCTGTGCGTGGGCTAATCACCGTCGTAGTATTGTCTTTCACTTCGGCTTGAGCAACATGCGCACCTGTAGCTGCCTTCACTTTATCAACGGTCGTCGTTTGTGTCGCAGCGTTTGCAAATGCAAGAGTAGGTAGTGCGAAAGCTATTGCGAAGATTGGTTTTAATAGTTTTTTCATTTTCTTTCCAATGTGTCATTCATGACATGTAAATAACATTAACTTATTCATTAGGCAATATTTATTCACATCTTGTAAAGATCAAACCACGATTTAATCGATCAACTGAACAATAGATCAATCCATAGAAATAAAAAAAGCAGAACCTCAATTCTGCTTTTTCTTCATACACGGCCAAATCCTAGAAAAAACTCAATTGTTATGAGCGATCTTAGATTTTACCGTGACATTGTTTATATTTAAGACCTGAACCACATGGGCATGGCGCATTGCGGCTTTCAGGTGGAGCAATCACATCACCAGCGGATTGATTTACGTCTTGCTCGATCACTGTTTCTTCACCTGTTAAACCATCCACTTCAGCATGTGACAATGATAAATGCATTGACTCCGCTTGGGCTTGCTGTTGAGCTTCCATTTCAGCAAGTTCTTCAGGTGTTGGTAAACGAACCAATGACAAGTCTGTTACTACATCAGACTTGATTACAGCCAACATATTGACGAATAAATTGAATGCTTCTTTTTTATATTCTTGCTCAGGGTTTTTCTGTGCATAACCACGTAAATGAATCCCTTGACGCAAGTAATCCATTGCAGCCAAATGATCTTTCCAATGACGATCAAGCGAGCTCAACATAAAGTTACGCTCTAGCATTGCAGCAGATTCATCCCCCATCTGTTCACGACGAGAACGGTAACGCGCAATCACTTCATCGGTAATACGCTCTACCAATGCTTCCTCATCTAAACGGCGATCATTCTCGAGCCATTCATTAACAGGTAAATCAATACCAAAATCAGCATTGAGTGCTTGCTCTAAGCCTGCAATATCCCATTGATCGTGAATCGATTCAGGTGGAATAAAGTTCTCAATCACACCTTTCATCACTTCGCGATGCATGCCTTCGATGTAATCTTGTAAAGTACTTTCAGCAAGCACTTCATCACGTTGTGAGTAAATAATTTTACGTTGTTCGTTATTTACATCATCGTACTTCAATAGATTCTTACGAATATCAAAGTTACGTGCTTCAACCTTACGTTGTGCATTTTCAATTGAACGCGACACCATCTTATGTTCAATCGCTTCATTTTCTTGCAAGCCCATCGCGCGCATCATACCGACAACACGATCACCTGCAAAAATACGCATCAAATCATCTTCAAGTGATAAGAAGAAGCGAGAAACACCTGGGTCACCTTGACGACCAGAACGACCGCGCAACTGGTTATCAATACGACGCGATTCATGACGTTCAGAACCAATGATATGTAAACCGCCTGATGCGAGTACCATTTCATTGTTCTGTTCCCACTCTGCTTTTAGACGAGCTTCGTCTTCCGCAGTTGGGTTTTCAATTTTAGCGAGCTTAGATTTCCAGTTACCACCTAGCAAAATATCTGTACCACGACCTGCCATGTTGGTTGCAATGGTGACTGCGCGTGGTGAACCCGCTTGAGCAATAATATCTGCTTCACGCTCATGCTGTTTTGCGTTCAGTACTTCGTGGAAAATACCTGCTTCTTTTAGCTTATCAGATAAAATTTCAGATGCTTCAATAGTCGCTGTACCAATCAAAATAGGTGCAACACCAGCTTCATGAATTTTTTGAATTTCTTCAATAATCGCGTTGTATTTGCCATTACGGTTTAAATAAATTAAATCGTTTTGGTCATTACGAACCATTGGACGATGTGTTGGAATCAATACCACATCTAAGCCATAAATTTCTTTCATTTCCGCCGCTTCAGTATCAGCAGTACCTGTCATACCTGAAAGCTTTTTGTATAAACGGAAATAATTCTGGAATGTCGTTGTTGCAAGTGTTTGGTTTTCAGGTTGGATTTCCAAACCTTCTTTTGCTTCAACGGCTTGATGCAGACCTTCAGACCAACGACGACCTGGCATCGTACGACCTGTGTTTTCATCTACAATAATCACTTCACCATCGTTGATAATGTATTGAACATTACGTTGATAAAGATAATGTGCACGAATCGCCGCAGTAACGTGATGAACTAAATTAAGATTAGCTGCTGAATATAAGCTTTCGCCTTCAGCCAATAAACCCATTTCAATGAGTTCAGCTTCAACCGCTTCATAACCAGTCTCAGTCATTTCAACTGAACGTTGCTTTTCGTCAATCCAGAAATGACCACCATCAGCAACTTTTTCTTCTTTTTGTGCACGTAACTTTGGAGGAATCGCATTGATTGCCGCATAAAGTTGGGAAGAATCTTCACTTTGACCTGAAATAATCAAAGGTGTACGCGCTTCATCAATCAAGATCGAATCGACCTCATCAATAATCGCATAAGTTAATCCACGCTGTTTTTTCTCAGCGAGAGAAAACACCATGTTATCACGTAGATAATCGAAACCAAATTCGTTGTTTGTACCATAGGTAATATCAGCGCGATACGCTTCCGCTTTTTCAAACGGTGCTTGCATTGAATAAATCACGCCTACACTTAAACCTAAAAACTCGTAGAGCGGACGGTTTAATTCAGCATCACGTTGTGCCAAGTAATCATTGACCGTAATAACATGCACACCTTGCTCGCTAATCGCATTGAGGTATACAGCCAAAGTACCCATCAAGGTTTTACCTTCACCTGTACGCATTTCCGCAATTTTACCTTCATGTAAGGTAATACCACCGATCAGCTGAACATCATAGTGACGCATGCCCATAATACGCTTACCCGCTTCGCGACATACCGCAAAAGCCTCTGGTAATAGCTTATCTAGGTTTTCACCTTTCTTATTTCGTTGTTTGAATTCTTCGGTTTTTGCAGATAAGTCTGCATCACTTAATGCAGAGATCGTCGGCTCGAGCGCATTGATCTTCTCGACAATTTTACGCATACGCTTCAGTTCGCGCTCGTTTTTAGTACCGAAGATACCTCCGATCAGACTTGCCAACATGTATAGACTCTCTAAAACTTGCTTATTAAAAATAAATTTTTTCTCAGACGTTATTATGGTGCTAGAAATTTGAAGTACAAGGGTTTTAAACAAAAGCATTCAAAAAATTCTGACCAGTGTATTTACAACATAGCGTCAAAGGCGAATTAATGTAGCAAATTTAATCGTTCTATAGATAGTTGATTCTTATCAAACAAATCATTTTTTTAAATAAAATTTACGTATTTATCTATTTTTTTCATAATAAAAGCTTAAAACACTATTTTTCATTCTAAATAAAATGCCACATATTCTTATTCAACATAAAACATATACAACAGAAATGAGGATTTAAGATGTCTTTACGTTTAGGTGATATTGCACCAGATTTCCAACAAGAATCTAGCCAAGGTACGATCAGTTTCTATGAGTTTTTGGGTGATCATTGGGGCATTTTATTTTCCCACCCTGCGGATTACACACCTGTTTGCACAACTGAATTAGGATTTACAGCAAAATTAAAAGATGAATTCGAAAAACGAGGGGTAAAAGCCATTGCTTTATCTGTAGATGATGTTGAATCGCATCACGGATGGATTCAAGACATTAATGAAACACAGAACACGCAAGTCAATTTCCCCATTCTGGCAGATAAAGATCGCAAGGTATCAACCCTTTATGATTTTATTCATCCTAATGCCAGCGAAACCACGACTGTACGCTCTTTAGTTGTGATCGACCCACATAAAAAAGTACGCTTAATCATTACTTATCCTGCTTCAACAGGTCGTAATTTCCATGAAATTTTACGTGTGATTGATTCATTACAACTCACAGAAAACCATAAGGTTGCTACCCCTGCCAACTGGCAACAAGGTGATGATGTCGTGATTGTTCCTGCGTTAAAAGATGAAGAAGAAATTAAACAACGCTTTCCTCAAGGATATACAGCCGTTAAGCCTTATTTGAGATTTACTGCTCAACCCAAATAAGCGATTACATTTACTTTTTCACCTAAATTCAAGATCCTTTGACGAGCCATCTTGAATCACACAGCCTATTTCCGAATAGGCTTTTTTATTTTATCTAAAATTCAAATACTCTTTTTCAAACAAATTTTCACTGGAGTCATTTTTAGAATTAAATGATCATTCTCAATCTGATACAAATACCCTAACTAACAATTTAAAACTGTACAGAATTTCAATGTTAAGCTTTAAATGATTAAACAATCACTTTTGAATTCGATTTCTACTCAGCTTTTAAGCGTAAATCCCACGAATTAAAATAATTATGAACGGATTATTTAGAATACAACGCCATTTTTTTAAGATCCTGACCTTAAGCTTTATGGTTTCAGGCTGTATTACAACGCCAAGCCTTCCAGAAGAGCAACGCCCTACACATTGGGCTAAAGAGCTTAATCGTGCAGAAAATTTCTATCAAATTAGTGCAGATGTTTTTCGCAGTGAACAGCCAGATGCTAATTTGACATCGCAAATTAAAAAACATCAAATAGACGTCGTCATCAACTTAAGAAGTCGCGATCTAGATTCAAAACAATTAAAAGATCAAAATCTAAAGTTGATTCACATATCCATCAATACTTGGTCAATGAGCCGCGAAGACCTACTACAGATCATGCTTGAGATTCAACAAGCCAAGTCTTTCGAACAGAAGGTACTGATTCACTGCTATCACGGTTCGGATCGTACAGGTGCAAGTACTGCGATGTATCGCCTCATCTTTGAGGGTTGGTCAACTCAGGATGCGCTTGATGAAATGAAATATGGTGGTTATGGATTTCATCCGATTTGGATCAATATCGAAAAAATATTCACCCCTGAAAATATAAAATGGATTCGAGAACAACTCTCGAATCCATCTTAATTTTTGTCATAACGAGTGCAAAAAATTAGCGCTTATCTAAAGGCACCCAATCAATCACCCATGCTGACTTCATATTCAAACTCGGATCAGTATTGATCTTCTTACGTGCAGCATCCGCAGTTTCACGGTCTTTTGAAGGACCAACCATGATCCGAATACCTTTCGACGTTGGGCTTTGCGTTACTTTATAGCCTTTTGCACGAAGTTTTGCTGCAACAGCATCGGCATTAGCAGCATTGGCAGCCAGCGCCACTTGCACCATCCACTGTTTATCACCTTTTTCCAAAAGCTCACGTGCTTTATCTGCTTCAGCTTTTTTCTTTGCTTCCGCAGCCTTTTTCTCAGCAGCTCTCTGATCAGCTGCTTTTTTCTCAGCTTCAGCTTTCCGCTTTTCTTCAGCGCGCTTCTTCTCATCAGCCGCTTTCTTGTCTGCTGCTGCCTTTTGTTCAGCTATACGTTTTGCTTCAGCCTTTTTCTGCTCTTCAGCTTTACGCTTTTGCTCAGCAGTCTGATCTGCTTTCGCATTTAACTGCTCTTGTTTCTTCGGTTCAGCCTTTTTATCTTCTGCTAAACGTTGAGCTTTGGCTTTTTCATCTTCGACCAATTCAGGTGGAATATGATCAGAACTTTGCTGTGCCATACGGCTGGCATTCATTGCAGCATATTCTTCAGCTGCTTTTTGAGCTGCTTCTGCTTCTGCTTGTTGTTGCATGCGTAGGAATTCAGCAGATTTTGCTTCTTGTTCTGCAACCGCCTTTTCACGCGCACGTCGTTGCTCTTCAAGTAAACGTTTTTCTGTTTCAACGTCAACCGTTAAAGCTTCTAACTGAACTGCTTCAGCAGGTCGATTGCCTTGTTGTTGTACTTTTTCCGTGGTCGGTGCTTGGACTTGGGTTTGATGTATTTCTTCTTTACCTTTTAATAGGAGGGCTGCCAATAAAACACCACCACCTAATAAAACAACGCCACCCATCCAACGCTGTTTGTTATTCATTGACATGCTCTAAATACTCCCAGACCGCTTCTAAGGTATGAAACGAACCACACACCAAAATCAGCTGATTATTATTTGATTCTTCAAGCGCTGATTGAAATGCTGCTTGTACATTTTGATATGATTGAACTGTTTCACCTTGCAATGCATTCTCTAATTGTTCAAAAGAAGCAGCACGAGGCACAGCCATAGGTGCAATTTTCCACTTTAATATGGTGTTTTTCAATAACTTAACAACAGAATTAATATCTTTATCTGCAAGCATTGAAAAAACAGCAACCACTTCTGTGTACTGTTTATTGTATTCTAAGAAATTACGCAATTGCTTTAACAAAAATTCTACACCATGCGGATTGTGTCCCGCATCAAAAATCACTGTTTTATCGGCAATTTTTCGTACTTCAAAACGACCTTGCAGTTTTGCATTTTGAATACCTGTTGCAATCGCTTGCTGTGATACTTGAAGTCCACTCAATAAAACTGCTGCGACAGCAGTGGAAATATTATCAAGTGCTAAAGAACCGATAGGCAGCTTCAAGGTCGTCCCTGAACTTGCAAAATCCCATGTTTTTCCATCTAGACTATCTTTATAAAAATAATCACGGTTCAAACAATAGAGTTTTGCATTTGATTCTTTTACTTTTTGTTGAATCGCAAGAGGAAGATCTTGTTGACCGCCAAAAATCACAGGAATATCTGGACGAACAATACCTGCTTTTTCAAAGGCAATTTTTTCAATTGTGTCACCCAGCCAATCAACATGGTCTAGACCAATATTGGTGATCACAGCGACATTGGGATTTACTACATTGACCACATCTAAACGACCGCCTAGTCCTACTTCGAGCACCCAAACATCACACGCTTTTTGCTTAAAAATCACAAATGCAGCAAGTGTGGTTGCTTCAAAAAAAGAAAGACTGAGATTACATTCACGGCGTGCTTGATCGACCAATACAAAAGCAGCAATCAATGATTGATCATCTACTTCTTGTCCTGCCAGTTTGACACGTTCATTAAATCGATAAATATGCGGAGATTGATATAGGCCTACATGATAGCCTTGAGCATTCAGAATAGATGCTACAGTCGTAGACGTTGAACCCTTGCCGTTTGTTCCTGCAACAGTCACAACTTTAGCATTCGGTATAACGACACCAAGCTTTTCTGCAACAGGGATGACTCGTTCTAAGCCTAAATCAATCCCTGTAACGTGAACATGGCTCCAATAATCGAGCCATGTTTGTAAATCATCAGTTTCTAATGGTGCTGTGTGCATCAAGGCAAATTCATCAACTTCGCTACTATACGGTAAACTGTATCACGTAATGCATGACGATGGACAATTTGATCGACCACACCATGATCAAGCAAGAATTCTGCGCGTTGGAATGGTTCTTCCAGTTTTTCACGTACAGTTTGTTCAATCACACGCTTACCTGCAAAGCCAATCATCGCTTTAGGCTCAGCAATATGCACATCACCTAGCATCGCAAGTGATGCAGTCACACCCCCATATACAGGATGTGTTAATACCACGATATATGGTACACGAGCATCTTTCATTTTTTGGATTGCCGCTGAAGTACGAGCCATTTGCATCAAAGATAACATCCCTTCTTGCATACGTGCACCGCCAGAAGCAGCAAAACAAATCATCGGCTGTTTAGTTTCAATGGCTTTTTCTGCCGCTTGAACAAAACGGTCACCAACGACTGTACCCATGGATCCGCCCATGAAGTCAAATTCAAAAGCACATGCAATCAAAGATACGCCTTTGATTTGACCTTGCATCACAACAAGCGCTTCTGTTTCACCTGTTTTCTCTTGTGCTTCTTTCATACGCACAGGATAAGCTTTACTGTCGACAAACTTAAGAGGATCTTTTGCAACAAATTCTTGACCGAACTCTTTACCCGTTTGATCAAAGAACCAATTCAAACGATCACGTGCTTTCATTTTCAAATGTTCGTCACACTGTGGACAAACATAAGCATTGAAAGACATCGCTGTACGGGTAACCAAAGCATGACATTCTGGACACTCAATCGTCGGTTCAGTAAATGTCGCTTTTAATGTCTGTTGTTCATCAGGAACATGAATGCCCGGAACTGAACGTTCTGTCCATGGTGTAATTGGACTCAAAACTTTCCCTGATTTCACTTCTTGATTCATACTAACTCATCGAGCGCAGCTCGAAGCTCCTTAACTTTATTGACCGCTTGCTCAGCAGCTTGTTCGGGTGCAAGGTTTGCAAAAGGTTTCACAAATGCACTACCAACAATCACAGCATCAGCCACACTTCCCATTGCTTTCGCAGAAGCAGCATCACTAATTCCGAAGCCAACACCCACAGGTACATCTGTCACAGCTTTGATTTTTTGGATACGCGCTGCAGCTTCTGCGACATCCAAAGTTGCTGCACCAGTCACACCCTTAAGTGAAACATAGTAAATAAAGCCACTTGCTTGATTTGCTACATGTTGAATTCGTTGATCTGTCGATGTTGGTGCGAGCAAGAAAATTTGATCCATATTGTATTTTTTCAATACAGCATCTAAATCTTTTGCTTCTTCTGGTGGTAAATCCACTAGAAGAACACCGTCTACACCACTTTCGTGTGCAATCGAAACAAAACGCTCATAGCCGATCACTTCAACAGGGTTTAAATAGCCCATCAGTACAACAGGTGTTTCACTGTCTTTCTCACGGAACTGTTTAACCATATTTAAAGCATCGAGGGTATTAGTACCCGCAGCTAGAGCCCGTTCAGCAGCCAGAGCAATTACTGGACCATCTGCCATCGGGTCGGAAAATGGCAATCCAAGTTCAATTACATCTACCCCAGCCTCAACCATTTGATGCAACAGTGGAACTGTTACCACGGGTTGTGGGTCACCTGCCATTACATACGAAACTAAAGCTTTACGCTGTTGAGATTTAAGCTGTGCAAATCGTGCGGCTAAACGTGACATAGGGGTGTACATTCCTTGAATTGTTTAAAATTGAGGAGTTGATATTGTAAAAATACAAGTCATCTCATTGTAACGCTATTTTTTACTCAATGAACAGAGCGAAACTGAGACAACACTACCTCAAATTCATTTAACAACACAGTGCACATTTATCAATATTTTGATTTTTTTCACAATGATCAAAAACACCTATTTTCGCTTTATTTTAAAATCATCAACGTTAATCCCTACTTAGTTATATAGCTAAAAAAACATTATAAAAAAGTCAGTTAGCGTTTACATTTTAATTTTTCTTAAATAGCAAAAGCTGATTTATACTACTTACGCTTACTTATTTATTACTTTTTTTATGACGACTCCCACATCAGGTAAAGCTCATGCTCGAGCACTTGCCTTGCTTCCACTTATTGTTTTTTTAGCCATTTTTCTAGGCAGCGGTATTTATCACTCACTGATCGGAACAGAATTTGCCTTCTATCAAATCAAAGCACCTGTTGCAGCAATCCCTGCCATTATTCTGGCTGTGATGCTTTACAAAGGGAAATTAAACGAAGGAATAGAAGAGTTTCTCGGTGGTGCAAGCCATCCCAATTTAATTCTAATGTTTATGGTTTTTATGCTGGCAGGCGCATTTGCAAGTGTCACTAGCGTCATTGGTAGTGTTGATGCCACAGTACAATTCGGGTTATCGATTATTTCTCCCGAATTTATTTTGCCGATGCTGTTTGTCATATCAGCATTTATCGCAACAGCAATGGGTACTTCCATGGGTACCATCGCAGCCTGTGCGCCGATTGCTTTTGGTTTTAGCCAAGTCACCGAAATCAATGTGCTCTATGCCATTGGTGCTGTGCTTGGTGGTGCGATGTTTGGTGATAATTTATCCATGATTTCCGACACCACGATTGCAGCTACTCGCAGTCAAAATGTAGAGTTACGTGATAAATTTAAGGTCAATGTATGGATTGCTGTCCCTGCGGCACTGATCACTTTGATCATTTATATTGCGTTTAGCAATACCAATCAAACTGTTGATTACAAAGATTATAATGCTTGGCTTATTCTTCCTTATATCGCTGTGTTCTTTTTAGCTTTTAGTCGTTTACATGTGCTTGCAGTACTCACAATCGGCATTTTGATTTCAGGACTTATTGGCTTTATGGTCCAGCCAGAATTCAGCATCCAAAAGCTCAACACCTCTATTTATGATGGTTTTGTCGGTATGTTTGAAGTAGCGCTATTATCCATGATGCTGGGCGGTCTTTCTGCAATTATGCAAAAAGAAGGCGGTCTAGAATGGCTGATTCAACGTATTTACAGCGTGACGCGCTTATTCAAAGTACGCGCACAGCGTGCAGGTGAAATTGGTATTTGCTTCTTGGTTATTTTCTCCAATCTTTTTGTCGCAAATAATACTGTCGCGATTATCTTATCTGGAGATATGGCACGTGAAGTTGCCAAAGAATACGGCGTTGACCCAAAACGTGCTGCGGCATTGTTAGATATTTTCTCTTGTGTGATTCAAGGTTTAATTCCATATGGCGCTCAACTTCTTTTGGCTTGTTCTATCGCAAAACTTTCACCGGTTGAAATGATTACAAGCGTTTACTATTGTTGGGTATTGGCGATATTCGCAATAATAGCGATCATTTTCCGTTTCCCACGTCTTAAAAAAGATACAGCTACAGCGAATATTTGATTTTTGAAAAATTAGTTCATTTTGATCATGATACTTACGATAAAAGGTGAGTTTAGACTCGCCTTTTTTTATTTAAAGTTCGATACAACTACTTTAAAAAAATCAGGCTACGCTTTCGACTCATTTTTAAATTGTAGTAAAGTTTTGCCTCTACACGCTTTATAAGCCCTCGCCAGTGCCGACTGATCCGAGTACCCCAACTGATTAGCAATCTCTATCAAACTACGATCTTTGCTCAGTAACTTTTCACAAAGTTGCATTCTTTCTTCATCTAAGATTTCTTTGAAAGTGGTGTGTTCGAGTTTTAACTGTCGTTGTAACGTGCGCACTGAAATATGTAGGAATTGGGCGATTTCTTCAATTTTAGGTGCTTGTTGTTTGTCGGCTAAATACGTAACTATATAAATCTGAAGTTGACGTTTAACACTGTCATTTTCTGTATTTAAATGGATTTTTGAGGCAATCGCATCCTCAGCTTGCTTCAATAAAAACTCCATCAAGGATGGATCTGCCTGATCCAGCTCTACATCTAAGCTTCCTAAACTGATCTCAAATTCATATCTTGAATGATTAAAAACAACCTCACATCCATAAAATTTTTGGTAATGATAAATGGGCATTTGTGGTGGATGGGCAAAACTAATCTTTCTTAAAGGAAATTGATTTAAGGCTACAATTTGATGTGCCATTTCAATGATAAATGCACTGTTTAACTCATTGATTAAAATATAATGCTCTGCAATAAAAGGCCAACTTAAGACCAATGCATTTCCATGATGACTTAATTGCATCGGCGTAATTTCTTCACCATCAATCACTAGACGGCTAAACCGAATAATATAATCTAAAGACTCTGAAATCCGCTGGCTACGTGTTGCCATATAACCTACGACACCGAAATGCTCTGCTTTAATATATTTCGCCATATCAAAGCAAATATGTGTTTGCCCCAATGCTTTCTGTGTCCATTGAATGCATTGTTCAAAAAGATGATACGAAGATTGTTGCGCGATGGGAGCCGATAATATTTCTAATAATTCAGTTTTAAATCCATGTGACTCTGCAAGTGAAATCGCATCGATGCCCTGTTGAGTGACATAGGTTTTCCATAGATGAAAATAGCCATTGGGAATTTGTATTTCCTTCATAAACTCACCCAATGCAATGGCTTATTTTGTATTCTCATTCTGACATTCATTATTTTCATTTGTCGTAAAATGTATAAAAATTGGCAAGAACTGTCAAAAAAAAGTTGTAACGGAGCGCCATACTGAAGCTATCGAAATAATGCCTTAAAAATAATATGAACGCATTTACTCAATATTCAGTCGAAGCTGTGGTTCGCAAAAACCTCGATTTTAAATTGGATGATATTCCACGCTTCTGGTTTGGTGGTGATCCATTCAAAACACGCATGTTTGATGCTTTGAGTTTAACCTTTCCGGATGGAGAGCGTTACTTCATTGAGTCAGTACGTTTGTTTAGAGACAAAATTAGCGATCCTGATTTACAACAACGCGTTGCTGATTTTATCCGCCAAGAAGCGCAACATGGTATCGCACATGACAAAATGAATCAGGTCATGAAAGAGCAAGGTATGCCTGTCGACCAATTTATTCAAGTTTTGAACAAAATATTTAAATTTGAACTGACCAAGCGCTCACCTGCTTATAACATTGCAATGACTGCAGCAGCAGAGCATTTAACTGCATTAATGGCAGATACATTTTACAGTCACAAAGAAACATTACACGACGCACACCCTTACGTAAGAGCATTACTGGCTTGGCATGCGATTGAAGAAATGGAGCATCGTGATGTCGCTTTTGACGTCATGAAACAAGTGGGTGATGTTCCCGAATCGACACGTAAATTTGCTTTGGCATTTACCACGGTTCTAATGCTTGGTTTTACCGTTTATCGTGCCAATATCATGCTTAAATATGATGGTTTTGACCGACTAACAAGATTAAAACTCACTGCAAAAGGTTTACGTTGGTTTATTGGGCGTAACGGTATACTGACTAAAATGCGTAAACCCTATACAGATTGGTTTAAAAAAGATTTTCACCCAAGTCAGCATCCGATTATTGCTCAATATGATGTGTGGTTAAAAACACTTGCCGACACCAATGATCCAATACAAGCAGGCGAAGTCTTCTGGCAAGCAGGTAAATAGACGCGTCTAAGTGGTCGATTTCCCACCCTTTTAAAAGATAATTCGATCACTGCAATCTTCATTAGATAAGCCAAAAAGCATGCAAAAAAGATCATCACTCAACATAAAATGACCTGTATAGATAAAGACCCCAGATTGTTTTTTTTACATACTCTTTTAAAATTAATTTGAGCCATAAAAATAACATGAATGCCGTCACTAACCACTTGCCTCTTCCCATCGTTCGAAAAGGTCTAAATTTTCGTTTAGAGGAAGTACCTCGATTTTGGTTTGATAATGACCCATTTCGAACCCGAATTTTCGATGCACTCAGTCTGACCTTTCCAGATGGAGAACGCTACTTCATTCAATGTGTAAGACTATTTCAAGATCAAATCCAAGAACCTGAATTAGCCTGTCGCGTAAAAAACTTTATTCGACAAGAAGCGCAACACGGTATTGCACATGACAAAATGAATAAAATTCTCATTGATCAAGGCATGCCAATTGAAAAGTATATTCGGCAAGTCAATCAACGTTTCAAACATGCATTAAAGCGCTACCCGAATACTTTCAATATTGCGATTACAGCTTCATGTGAACACTTGACTGCGTTGATGGCGACGACCTTTTTTAGTGAAAAAAGTACCATGCAAGGCGCACATCCTTTTGTGCGCGCACTTTTTGCTTGGCACAGTATCGAAGAGATGGAACACCGTGATGTTGCTTATGATGTCATGGTCGATGTTGCTAGAACGCCAAATGCAGTCCGCTACACAGCTTTGATTTTAGTGACGATGATGATGTTTGGTTTTACCATGCAACGCACCAATGGCTTGTTAAAACACGATGGATTCACTCGCGTTGAGCGAATTAAAATGTTTGGACATGGTTTAAAATGGTTGATCGGTAGAAAAGGAATATTGACCGCTAAAAAACAAGAATATCTCGATTGGTTTCGTCCAAACTTTCATCCAAATCAGCATTCTGTTATTCAACAATACCAAGTTTGGGTAGATGCTTTAGCTAATACACAAGACCCGATTCATGCTGGTGAAGCTTTTTGGCAGGCTGCAAACTAAAATAATTTTATTTAGCGATTCTAATATTTACTTTAAGGAATTTAACTTTTGACTTTGTGGAGTGATTTAATACAAAGTCGACAAATGTGAATACTTTTTAAACTTCTATTAAATTCAGTTAATATACCTGCCGTAAAATTCAAGAATCTGCTTTGCACCTATCGGCAATGCTCCAAAATCAATACCCTATATGAAATACTGTTATGAATTTTAAATCAAAATTGCATGCGCATTCTTATCTCATTCTAGTGAATGCCATCATTGCAATGCTCATCGCTTGTCGATATTTTGCATTTCTTCCTGAGTTCCCCACAGACTTTTTGGGCTTTACTTTTTTAGTAACAAGCACAATTTCTCACATGACCCTGCTGATTTCCTTGGTTGGTCTACTTCTCATTCCTGCTTTATTTTTACCCCAACTAATTCGCCGTATTCTGCAATCCGGTGTCTTTACTTTTGTATTAATTGCCTTATTGATTGATACCATTGTTTTTGCTCAGTATCGTTTTCATATTAGTACTGTCATGCTGAAACTGGTGATGTCGAGTCAAATTGTAACTTTCCCACTTTCTTCATGGCTTATGCTTATTTTTGGTATTGTCATTGTTTGGACGCTACAATATTTACTCATTGTAAAACTTGAAAAATCGAACCCTCTAGTTCAATGGAAAGTGGGTAAAAAATTTGCTTATTTAGTAACTTTGACTTTACTTGTTTCAAATGGTATTCACGTTTGGGCTGCTGCACACGTATACCAGCCTGTAACTTTAACTAAGCGCTATTTACCACTGTTCTATCCAGCAACATCAAACTCTACCATGACCAAATATGGCTGGATTGATCAGGAAGCACTCGAACGTCAAAAAGCAATGTCTCTTGATCGTAAGAGTGATATTAACTATCCATTAACGCCAATAAAAACTCAGCCTGTAGAGAAACCATTAAATATCATGTGGATTGTGGTGGATTCATGGCGTGCTGATACCTTTAATGCTGAAACATCACCCAATATGTGGAATTTGGCTAAAAAGGGACAAGTTTTCAATCAGCATTATTCAACAGGTAACTGTACGCGTACTGGTATTTTCGGTATGTTCTATGCAATCCCAGGTACGTATTGGCATGGAATTTTAGTCAACCGCCAAACACCTGTTTTTATGGATCGCCTACAAGCACTTAACTATGATTTAGGAATTTTTGCTGCAGCAAAACTTACCAATCCTGAGTTTGATCAAAACGTTTTCGCGAAAGTTCCAAATTTACGTATTAGTTCAGAAGGAAGTTCGCCTGCTGGATTAGACGTTGGCTTAACTGAAGACTGGCTTAAATGGTACGGACAGCGTGATCGTTCTAAACCAGCTTTCTCTTTCTTATTTTATGATGCACCACATGGTTATGACTTTCCGGAAGGTTATAAAACTCAGTTCCAACCGATGCTAAAAGAGGTTAATTACCTCAAGCTTAATAATGAAACTGATCCGTCATTAATGTTTAACCGTTACAAAACCAGCGTTCATTATGTGGATAGTCTAGTAAAACGCGTTATTGATAAACTTGAAAGTTCTGGTGATCTAGACAACACTGTCATTATTATTACAGGTGATCATGGTCAAGAAGTTAATGATAATAAACAAAACTTCTGGGGTCACAACGGGAACTATACGGATGCACAAACTAAAGTTCCTTTCGCCATTATTGCGCCAAATCAAGCTTCACTGAAAAAATGGGATTCAAATTTAATCACAAGCCATCAGGATATTGTTCCTACGCTCATGAAACATCATTTGGGAGTAAGTAATGATATTAAAGACTATAGTGTCGGTGAAGATCTATTTGGTGAACCTGTAAAACGTGATTGGATTATGTCTTCAAATTATAGTAGTTATGCTGTTATTACACCTCAGAATATCTTAGAGGTCGGTGCAGTCGGTCAGTATGATCTCTTAGACAAAACCAATCGTCCTGCAAAGAATCAAGAAGTAAATGCTCAATATTTACAAGAAGCTCTTGAGCAGATTAGTCGCTTTAGTAAATAGTTTTTAGAAATTTAAGAATAAAAAAGCCACTTCACGAAGTGGCTTTTTTATTGATATAAAATGGAATTACCACTTTGCATAATGTTGTTCAAGCAATCCATATTGTTGATCAAATTGAATCATCCCTTGATCTTCTGTTTCAATTTGCCCTGTAATTTTTGATTGCCATTGGCTAAATTGACTACCCACCATACGTAAATTCAGATTCTCATAACGACGCCAACCCGTTTCAACCACGAGATTGAGTTTGTTATCTAAAGAACGAATAGACCAATGATTTTCGTCTGTCACTTCGAACAATACATCCGCCAGTGGATACATCCGTCCATTAATCCATAGACAATTTTCATTTCCAAAGCTTTCGTTCACGCCTGAAGCTAAATTAATGCCAATGCGATTTTGTTGTTTATCCCAAAAATTACAAGACAGCCAAAACCATGCTGTTTCAGGTCTTAGAAATCCACAAGTATCATCGAGTGCGGCGAAACTACGTTCATTAAACTCAATTCGTTCACCTTGTTTATTAAAGAAAAAACCTTCAACAGCCAAAGTTGTTAATTTCTGAGTATAAGTCCAGCCATTAATACCCGTTGGACTACACATCGACAGAGGATCTGTTCCTGCACAGAAAATTCGGGCACGGAGTTTTTCTTCGCCATGTCTTTTAACGGTAATGTAGCGCACACCATTGGCATGTTGAATATCGAGTTCAAACGGCGAGTGACTGAAATGACTATGATTAAATAAAGGCTGTTCATCCACAACTGTAGAACGAGCCAAAATATTAATGGCATTCCACTCTAGAACTTGCTGAGTCTGGTGATCATAGACATAAATAAATCCATGCCCTGCCCACGCAATATCTGCGATCGCCAATCCAATGCTATAGTGCTCATGTTGAATACTACAAAACTTAAATTTTTTAAATTTAAGTTTCTTACGCCAACTTTTTAAAGTTTTTCCATAAGGCGTTTTATATACATATTTTGAAACAGTAATTGCACTTGGCAATTCTGAAAACCGCCCAAAACGGGGCTGTCCATTTATTTGTATTAAATCCATTTAAAAACAGCCTAATGATCGTCTATAAATTTAGACTTTAGTCGAACTTTCTCATTATTACTGATTTTTTGAAATTAGCAAATTACTAAAATGATCAATTTAAAATTTTTTAGTCGCCAGCAACTAGACTGGCTCAACTAAAATATTAAATAAAGTTAAACCTTAAGCAAATTACCATTGTCCCTCATCCAAAGCCTGTCCAATAAATTGATACTGGGGTTGGGATCTGGAAAATTTAATCGGAAATGCCAGTTGTGGCTCGGTATCTGATGAATCAGATTTCACAGGAACATTGACCACCCAACCACGCTGTTCAGCTAAATCTGAAGATAAGGCTTCATCCAGTTTCATGACAGGTTCAACACACACATCCAATTCCGAAAATATAGTTTTCCAGTGATCAAATGTTTTTTCAGCAATCTTGGCTTGTATCGCGTCTTTTACCTCTTTACGATCATCAGGGTCAAATGAAGATCCTTTTTGCATTAGGATAGGCAGATCTAATATTGCTGCTAAACCAGACATAAACTGTGGTTCTAAACTTCCAATGGAAAGATATCGACCATCACTGGTTTGATAATAATCATAAAAAGTACCCCCATTAAGATGTTCACTCTCCGCTTGTTGCTTTTCACCACCCGCTAATACTGCAGCAGCTGCCATATTATTTAAAGTAACCGCACAATCGGTCATCGAGATATCAATGAACTGTCCTAAACCACTACTTTGACGCTCAATCACTGCGGATAAGATACCAATGACTGCATGTAGAGAGCCTCCCGCAACATCCGCGATTTGTATACCCATCGGTGGTGGACCATTGTCTAAACGTCCAGAATGACCAGCAATGCCAGACAATGCCACATAATTGATGTCGTGCCCTGCTTTGTTTCTATACAAACCGGTTTGACCATATCCTGTAATAGAGCAGTAAATTAATCGTGGGTTAATTTCTGATAAAGTTCCATAATCTAAACCTAAACGTTGCATGACATCAGGTCTAAACTGCTCTACAACAATATCGTATTCAGATATTTTTTGTTTAATCAGCGCAATACTTACTGGATCTTTTAAATCTAAGGTAACTGATTGTTTATTACGATTTAAATAGCTGTGAGAAGTGGCCTGCCCATTGGCATAAGGTGGAAGTAATCTAACCAAATCAGGTCGCGTTGGTGATTCCACATGAATTACTTCTGCCCCCATATCCGCTAAATATAATGTGGCAAATGGCCCCGGTAATAATGTCGAAAAATCGAGTACTTTGAGTCCCTTTAAAGGTGCATTCATTAATTACTTTTCCGTGATTATGTTGATTTTTCATCCATATTAAAAATTTAAATTGATCTAAACAATGTCATGTTCAGCCATTTACCTTGATCATTTCGGCAATTTATGATGTATCAGAGCAATTACTCTAGTCATAATTGCTAATTTATATTCTAGTGTTATTTAGGTTAAGTAGAGTGAATATCAAAGATACTGAAGGATTTAACATGAGCCGAGATACGATTAGTATCCATTTTGTGAATGCAGCCCTGACTGGTGTTAAACGTTTAGGCATGGATGTCGATACTCTACTTTCCCATGTCGGTATTGAAGCAGAGCTTCTGCGTCAACCTAAAGCCCGAATTTCTCCTGAACAATACACACGCTTCGTGAAAATGTTATGGATGGTGACTCAAGACGAACACGTCGGTTTTGATATTCAACCGCGTCGTTTAGGTACTTTTGCTATTATGTGTCAATTGGTGATTCATGCCAAAACACTCGGTGAAGCTTTAGAACGTTGTTCTCAGTTTTATAAACTCTTTGGTGATGAATGGTCAGTTTCATTAGAGCGTGATAAACACGAAGCGCGTCTTGTACCAATCATTCCAAAATCAATGGATCCAGATCACTTCATTACTGAAAGTATGTTAATGATTTGGCATGGTCTTGCATCATGGTTAATTGAACGTCGTATTCCTTTAGAACGTGTTCATTTTTCATATCCACGTCCGCAACATGCAGATGAATATGATGCATTATTCTTTGCACCAGTTTTACAGTTTGATGCCGCACGTACTGAAATCACCTTTGCTGCAGATTACTTAGACCTTCCGATTCGTCAAGATGAGAGCACGCTTGAGGAATTCTTAAAAGGCGCACCCGCTAAACTGTTGGTTAAATTCAAAAACACCAATTCATTAACCTCACGCATCCGTGAAGTGTTAAAAAGCCAAATTGGTGAAGAAATGCCAACACTCAATGATGTTGCAGCAATGCTTTACCTTTCTCCTCAAACCTTGCGTCGTCGCTTAGCAGCTGAAGGTAAGAGTTACCAAGGTGTAAAAGATGCATTACGCCGTGATGCTGCGATTCACTTATTGCTAAATCCTTCATTAACTTTAGAAGATGTCGCTCAACAAGTGGGCTTCAGCGAAACCAGTACATTCCACCGTGCATTCAAAAAATGGACTGGTGTGACACCAGGTTTATACCGTCAACTTCATGGTTATCACTAAATTAATTTGATACTGAATCAATATGAAGCCTATCTACAATGATAGGCTTTTTTTGAATCTCACCAATTCCCCTTAGTTAATAATTTAAAGGCCACAAAATCCCTCTAATTATTTAATTTTATGATCAAAAATCTCAAAATTAATTTTAATCAGCTTACTCTTAAATAATCCTCAGTTATGCAATACAGCAATATTGTTAATTTAATATAATTAATAAAAATAATTATGTAGTCATAATTTATAATGAAACTCCAATTACAATAAATTATGAGATGACGATGAACATCCTTTACAAAAAAACCGTTTTACTATTTTCTGTAGCAATGTGCTTAAGCACACAAGGTAATACCGAAATTCAACATGTCACGTCTCATAATGTAAGTAGTGACTATGCCAAAACACGCTATCCCATAGTGTTTAATCATGGAATGTTGGGATTTACTCGTTTGGGCTTTAAAAACTTCGGCTTCGATTATTTTTATCAAATATTACCTGATTTAGCACGTCAAGGTGCCACTGTATATGCCACCCAAGTATCTCAACTTGAATCCACAGAAACACGTGGAGAACAGTTATTGGCGCAAGTTGATGAAATTCTTGCTATTACAGGTGCACCAAAAGTAAATCTAATTGGTCATAGTCATGGTGGACCAACGATTCGATATATCGAAATTGTTGCTCCTGAAAAAGTTGCGTCTCTTACAGCGATTGGAGCACCATTTAAAGGGAGTAAAATCTTTGATGATGTGAATAAAAATATTCTGTCATTTACAGCAATGAAAATTATCGCCCAGTATCTCATCGCACCACTGGAAATGACCTTGGAAGGAAACCTATCCCTTCCACAAAGTTTTGAAAACACCAGTGCAAGTCTGAGTGAAGAAGGTACTGCAAAATTTAATCAAAAATATCCAAGTAAAGCCATTCCACAAGATTGTGGCGAAGGACAATATGTCACGCAAAATGGCATTTACCATTACTCTTGGACAGGTGTTGCGCAGGCCACCAATCTTTTAGATATCGTGGATAGTACAATTACAGTACTTGCCCCGCTCTCTTATAAGAGTCTAGACAATGATGGTCTCGTTATGCGTTGTAGCGCTCACTACGGAAAAGTCATTCGTGATAACTATAGACATAACCATTTAGATCAAATTAATTTAATGTTCGGTTTAAGAGGCTCTTTTACACAGGATCCTGTTTCACTCTATCGCCAACATGCCAATCGATTAAAATTAGCAGGTCTATGAAGCTTCTGATATTTAGTATTCTTCCCGATTCAGCCTAGGACATACCTAGGCTGATTGAATGCTGAATCAATTTAAAATCCTGTTATTAAGTTCGATTTTTATTTAAATTTTTCAGGATCATAAACACATAGTGATGGATCAACCTTCGAGATGATCCGCTTTCCATCTTGAATCACCGTTTCTTCAGCTTTGACCACTTGATAATTTTGATCATATTCACACGCCAAACCTCGACTTCCTTCATCAGATGGATGAATCCCATAAATCATCCAAATATAAAAACAAATCACCGCAATCGTACCAATAACAAGCGTTGCAAAAATACCGAATACAACTTTTAAAAGGATATTGATCTTACTTTTTTTCAATCTCAATGACTCACATTTCATTTTCAATTGTTTAAACTTGAACTAGAGCGCGTAAATCCAAGCACCATCCAAGATCATCATGTTTGAATAATCTGTCAAAAACAACTGACAAAAAATATCAAACGACTCTCCCGTTCTCGTCATTGCAGATTTAAAAACTTCTATTACACTCAAAACACCATAACAAATTCTATCGTATAAAAAAGGAAAGCATATGAGCGAGGCATACATCATTGACGCCATTCGCACACCGCGAGGAAAAGGAAAAAAAGACGGATCACTTTACGAAGTTAAACCGATTAGTTTATTGACTACATTACTCAATGAATTAGCAGCTCGTCATCACCTCGATACCTCTAAAGTAGATGATATTGTATTGGGTTGTGTGACACCGATTGGTGACCAAGGTTCAGACATTGCTAAAACGGCAGCGATTGCCGCTGGATGGAATGATGATGTTGCAGGCGTTCAAATCAACCGTTTCTGTGCTTCAGGCTTAGAAGCGGTCAACCTTGCAGCACAAAAAGTACGTTCAGGTTGGGAAGATGTGGTCGTCGCGGGTGGCGTTGAGTCTATGTCACGTATTCCCATGGGTTCAGATGGCGGTCCTTGGGCGCTTGACCCTGAAACCAATTTAAAATCGACCTTTGTGCCGCAAGGGATTGGTGCTGACCTGATTGCCACTTTAGATGGTTATACACGTGCCGATGTCGATGCTTTTGCTGCAAACTCTCAGCAAAAAGCGGCCGCTGCACAAGCTGCAGGTCATTTTGACAAATCCGTTGTTGCAGTCAAAGATAAAGCGGGTGTAACAATTTTAGATAAAGATGAATTTATCAAGCCAACGACCACAGCAGAAGGCTTAGCAAAACTCAACCCAAGTTTTGAAATGATGGGCGGTATGGGCTTCGATGCCGTTGCACTACAAAAATATCCTGAAGCGCAAAAAATCAATCATGTCCATCATGCAGGAAACTCTTCAGGTATCGTCGATGGTGCTGCCGTTGTTCTATTGGCTTCAGAAAAAGCAGTCAAAGAGCAAGGCTTAAAACCACGTGCAAAAGTTTTATCAACGGCTTTGGTCGGCACAGATCCAACCATCATGTTGACAGGTCCCGCACCTGCTGCACGTAAAGCATTGGAAAAAGCAGGCTTAACCATTGATGATATTGATCTGTTTGAAGTCAATGAAGCTTTTGCGGCAGTGGTGATGCGCTTTATTACTGAACTTAAAGTAGACCCAGCCAAAGTCAATGTGAATGGTGGTTCAATTGCCATGGGACATCCACTCGGTGCAACTGGGGCAATGATTCTCGGCATTTTATTGGATGAGCTTGAACGTCAAGGTAAAAAACGTGGTTTGGCTACACTCTGTGTAGGCGGTGGTATGGGCATTGCAACCATCATTGAGTTGGTATAAGGAGAATCATCATGAGCGCAATTCAATATGAAAAAAATGCGGATGGCATTATTATTCTCACTTTAGACTCACCGAACCAGTCTGCCAATACCATGAATGCAGATTTCCGTGTTGCACTTGAGAACATTGTCTCAAAGTTAAAATCGGAAACGTCTATTTCAGGCATCATTTTCAAATCTGCAAAAAAGACCTTCTTTGCAGGTGGTGACTTAGATGAACTGATTCAAGCGCAGCCAGAACATGCCACTGAATTTTTTGGCATGATTCAAAAGATGAAAGCTGAGTTTCGTTATATCGAAACTCTAGGTGTCCCTGTCGTTGCAGCACTCAATGGTACGGCGCTTGGCGGTGGTTGGGAAATCGCACTGGGCTGTCATGCTCGTATTGCTTTAAATGATCCAAAAGCAAAATTTGGTTTACCTGAGGTGACTTTAGGTTTACTTCCAGGGGGCGGTGGTATCGTGCGAATGGTACGCCTACTCGGTCTACAAAATGCCTTTCCTTTCTTGATGGAAGGTAAGCAATTTGGGCTTGATAAAGCAAAATCATTGGGTTTAATTCAAGATACTGCTGAAACAGCAGAAGAACTTCTTGAAAAAGCCATTGCTTGGGTAAAAGCCAATCCGAAATCGCAACAACCGTTTGATGTAAAAGGTTACAAAATTCCAGGTGGCACACCCTCTTCACCACAAGTGGCGCAAGTGCTTGCCATTGCACCTGCCATGCTTCGTGATAAAACCAAAGGCTGTTACCCTGCGCCTGAAGCCATTATGGCAGCAGCGGTTGAAGGTGCTCAGGTGGATGTGGATACAGCACTTACCATTGAGTCACGCTACTTCACTTACCTTGCAACAGGTAAAGTGGCGAAAAACATGATTGGTACATTCTGGCATGGTCTAAATGCGATCAAATCAGGGGAAAGCCGTCCGAAAGCGCCTGCAAAATGGCAAGCGACTAAAGTGGGTGTCCTAGGGGCTGGTATGATGGGTGCAGGTATTGCCTACTCAACTGCAATCAAAGGCATTCAAGTTGTGCTTAAAGATGTCTCTGTAGAAAATGCTGAAAAAGGCAAAGCATATAGCCAAAAACTTTTGGACAAACGTGTTTCACAAGGTCGCATGACTGCTGAAAAACGTGATCAAGTCTTAAGCTTAATCACAGCAACAGCGTCAGCAGCAGATCTTCAAGGTTGTGATTTGATTATTGAAGCCGTTTTTGAAAATCAAGAACTCAAAGCCAAAGTCACGCAAGAAGCTGAAACCCACCTTGCTGCTGGAGGCGTATTCGCTTCAAATACATCAACCTTACCGATTTCAGGTTTGGCACAAGCCAGTAAAGATCAGAAGAACTTTATCGGTCTGCATTTCTTTAGCCCTGTCGACAAAATGCAATTGGTTGAAATCATTAAAGGTAAAGAAACTTCAGCTGAAACTTTAGCCAAAGCTTTCGACTACGTTCAACAAATTGGTAAAACGCCAATTGTGGTGAATGATAGTCGTGGCTTCTTTACCAGTCGTGTCTTTGGTACCTTTGTTCAAGAAGGCTTACGATTACTGGCTGAAGGTGTGCACCCTGCCAAAATTGAAATGGCTGCATTAAAAGCAGGAATGCCTGTTGGACCACTAGCGATTCAAGATGAAGTCTCACTGACATTATCTGAACATGTGACTTCAGAAACACGTAAAGCCTTACAAGCTGAAGGTAAAGACCTCGCTCGCTCGGGTGCTGATGACGTGATTCAGCGTATGATTCATGAGTTTGATCGTAAAGGTAAAGCTGCTGGTGCAGGTTTCTATGATTATCCCGAAGGCGGTAAAAAGCATCTCTGGGAGGGTTTAAGCCACTGGAAGAAAGACACTGATATTTCAGAACAAGAAATGATTGACCGTTTCTTGTTTGTACAGTCTTTAGATACACTACGTTGTCTTGAAGAAGGTGTGCTTGAGTCTGTGACTGATGGCAATATTGGTTCCATCTTTGGTATTGGCTTTGCCCCTTGGACAGGTGGTGCTTTGCAGTTCCTGAATCAATATGGATTAAACAAGGCGCTTCAACGTGCCAATTCTCTAGAAGCAAAGTATGGCGAACGCTTCAAAGCGCCACAGCTTTTAATCACTAAAGTACAAAGTGGTCAAAAAATATAATGTGCTAATAAAAAACCTCTCCTTGTGAGAGGTTTTTTATTATGGAAGATATAAACTTCTCAAACATGATTAAACATTGTGGTTAAACATTTCTGCGGACAGGAAAACCTTGAAAAGATTTAATTTCTTTTAATGTGAACATACTTTGCATTTCTTTTATACCCGGCAATCGACGAATGATCGACATTGAAAATTCAGCATAGGTATCCAAGTCATACGAGACCACTTGCAACAAAAAATCAGCGTCACCACCGATGCTATAACATGCCACAACATCATCCAATTGCATGACTTCTTCTTCAAACTTTAATGCTTCTGCCTCGCTATGCCGATCGATCGACACACGAATAAAGACCATCACCCCTAAGCCTAATTTTCTTCGATCCAATAACACGCCATAACCACGGATCACTTTTTCATCTTCAAGTCGCTTTACACGGCGCCAACATGGTGATGCAGACATGCCTATTTTCTCGGAGAGCTGTTGATTTGTTGTTCGTGAATCATTCTGTAAAATTTTAAGAATGCTCTCATCAGTCTTATCGATTTTCATAGGAAAAATTAACCCTATATTATTTTAAATATTATTTTTTATACCCTAAATACCATCAATAAAGAAATAATTAGATCAGTTTCACCTCAAATTTTAAAACAAAATAGCTTTAAGTCTTCATTATTCAAATTCAGTATGAATCATTTTCTCGATCTTATTCCTTACATCATTACTCTATCTATCGCAGCGCTCATTCCGGGTCCTGGAATGTTAGGACTACTGTTCAAAACATTGACCCATCATTATAAAAATGCACTATTCATGCTCTTGGGATTAATCACAGGTGATCTGATTTATCTTACGATTGCATTATCGGGGTTGAGTTTTATTAGCCAATATATTGATCATCGGATAAGTCAAATTCTGATGATGCTGGCATGTGCTTATCTATTCTATATCGCTTGGAAACTGTGGCATTTCCAAGCGCTTTCTTTAAATGCAGAATTACCAATAGATCAAGCCAATAAAAAATCCACAACATCAAAAAAGGCATTCCGTTCAGATTATTTCATAGGCTTAGCCATCACATTGAGTAACCCGAAAACCATGACATTCTATTTGGCACTACTACCCTCAATCTTTGGTACAAACTTTTTGCTCAATCCATCCTTTATTGTCATATTAAGTCTAAGTACGGTTTTGACTTTAGCCCTCGTTGGAGCTTTATATATTTTTTCTGCCTTGAAAATTAAAGCATTATTTGACAGACCGAAGTTCCAAACCTATTTAATGAAAGCGATGGCAATTGCCATGTCGATCATGGGAGTCTTTTTAATTTATTTACAGGTTTTCAAAATATAGTCTTATAAGTAAATCGATTGTTTTCATAAAATTGAGGCTTAATTAATTTTCCAAAATGATTATTCATTCTGAATTTGTTATTTTAAAATCGGTACAAATACCATAATTTTTATAGGGTTTTTTAATTTTGAAGCCTTATCTGCTTATTTTGTGTTATAAAGTTACATTAACGAATTGTATTTTCATCGCTTGGTACAGACCTATGACTGATCATTCTTCTCCTGAAAAATCACCCTGGGGTTGGAAAGCCTTAATCATTGCAGTGATCTTAAGCTGTTTCTTTATGGGCTTCTTCTATTTGGCAGTGACCAATGAACCTGACTACATGCCAAGCCAAAAAAATAAAGAAACACATCAACATGCATTCAAAAATGCCCCTGTGATGTCTGAAGAAGCACTAGCAGAAGCTGAACAGCAGAAAAAAGAACATGAGCAAGCTTCTCAACACGTAGCACATGGTACTGCAGCGGATCATAATATGACTGCCGAAGAACATGCTGCAATGACTGAACATGATCAAGCCCACGCTGAAAACAAAGATCATAGTCACTAAGATCTTTCATTTAAAAAAAGAGCTTATTCATAAGCTCTTTTTTTATTTCAACTACATTCGGAGCTCAATCACCGATTCAAAATCTAGTTTTCAGATTTTATAAGTTCTAAATACATATCAATATGTGGAATGCCACAGTCTAAATATTCCTCCCCTTTCACTTGAAAGCCTAAACTTTCATAAAAGGCGATTGCATGTACTTGAGAGGATAATTTTAAAAATTGACGCTTTTCAGTACGAGCATGTTCGATAATCCTTTGCATGATCAGTCGACCTACTCCCTTAGATCGATATGATTTCAAAACCGCAACACGTCCAATGCTATTGTTTTCTAATAACCGTGCTGTTGCAATTACTTGATTAATTTTAAGATAATTTTCATGATAACGATCATAAACAACAAAATGAAGTGATACAGCATCCAGAGCATCCCATTCATCTTGTTCAGGAATAGATTGTTCTTGAATAAAAACCTGACGTCGAATCTGTTCTGCATCAAGCTTTAATGCAGACCATAAACCACTTTTGATGAAGTATTCACTCATGCTTATTCTCTCAAAAGGCAAAATTTAAAGCTCATAAAACCCAAAGATCTTAAATCAGTCCGAAGACTGCCTTAAATCTCAATTAACATTTTTCACCAATATTTTTTTGATCCCACTGATCATTCAGTAATAATTCCAGTGAATGTTTTTGGATACCATACATTTTTTTCAAATCTTGAATCTGAGCAATCACTTCAACATCACGTTCAGAAAAATCTTTACGCTTAGTCGCCAAAATCATTTTATTTTTACTGGTATGTTCTAAAGCGACAAATTCAAAAACTTTGGTTTCATATCCATAGGCTTTCAACAATAATGCACGAATAGTATCGGTTAACATTTCAGCCTGCTGACCTGCGTGAATGCCAAACTGTAACATCGGCTGAATGACTTTTGGACTTTGTAACTGTGGTCGCAATTCTTTATGGCAACATGGCGCACACATAATCACCTGCGCGCCTAAGCGAATGCCGGTATGAATAGCAAAATCCGTCGCGACATCACAGGCATGTAGTGCAATCATCACATCCAAATGCTCTGGTTCATAAGTCCGCACATCGCCTTGGAAAAAATCCAATTGGCTAAAATCAGAAGCTTGGGCAATATTTTGGCAGAATTCGACCATTTTCGGATTCAGCTCAACACCAGTCACTTTAGGTGTCTGAAAATGCTGATTAACATAGTCATATAAAGCAAAAGTCAGATAACCTTTGCCCGAACCAAAATCGACCACATTTAAGGTTCTGTCTTGATGGTTGATTTGATCTAATGCACCTGAAAATATTTCTACAAATTTATTAATCTGCTTCCACTTTCGCGCCATACTTGGAATGATTTGAGCTTTAGCATCCGTAATTCCTAAATGCTGTAGGAAAATACTGTTTTGATCTACAAATCGATGTTTTGCTCGGTCATGTCCTTGAGCGCTGTCAACTTTCTTTGTTGCTTGAGTTTGACTTTGAGTCAGCATGGCTCTTTTCTTATTTTTCTTTAATTGAACTTCGCATCCATCCGTAAATAGATTTGCCTGCTTACATTGCTGAATTAATCCAGAAATGACAGTTTCAGCCTCACTTATCGCATAGTTCTTGGTAATGTCTTGTGTTTTATATCTATAGACAGCATTTAACATTGTTTCATTTTGAAGCTGGATTAGGCGTAAGGTGATCTTCTCTAAATCAGCCAATTCACCTTTATACTGACTCAAAATAACACGATCAATTTTATGGGTATCAATGGCTTGCAAAGTTGCATCTAAAAACTCTTGTTCCTGAATAAAGGAGAAAGCCACATGTGACATAGTCAAAACTCAAATCGATCTAGTCATCTATTTTAAAGCGTCTTACTTTAAAGGTAAAACTTGATTATGATACAAATGTACTTTTATCGAATACATATGATCATGGCCCAAGCCAAACTTCCACAAATCCAAAGTTATGACCCTGTAGAAGAAAAAATCAATGCATTTAGTCATGCGATTGGTGCTGTACTCGCTTTCGTCGCCAGTATTTTTATGTTGATGAAAGGTAGTTATTTACCGACTGGTCAATTTATCGGCTTATGTGTCTATGCCGTTAGCTTAATTTTATTGTTTTCAAGTTCCGCGATTTATCATTTTTCAACCGATGAAACAAAACGATATTGGTACAAAAAACTAGACCATACTGCCATTTATTATTTAATCGCCGGCACTTATACGCCGTTTCTCGCTATTGCCCTACCAACAGATAAAGCCAAGTATTTACTTATCGCACTGTGGGTCATTGCATTGATTGGTACATTATTCAAGTTAGTTTTCATTCATCGTTTCCAAAAAATATCACTTGCTGCCTACTTGGTCATGGGTTGGCTTGCTTTGCTTGTCATCGATGATATGCAACGGTTTTTAAGTGGTCAAAGTTTAACCCTTCTCGTTGCTGGCGGACTTGCTTACACGATTGGCGCATTGTTTTATGTGTTAAAAAATGTAAGATATACTCACGCTATCTGGCATATTTTTGTATTGATCGGTGCAGGATCACATTTCCTCGCAATTTATCTTTACGTGATATAACCGTATTTAACCGCATCTTTAGTAACCCTAAATCAGTGGAATAATTCGGTATTTCGTATTTTTTTAAGAAATTACGCCTTTTTTAAAAAGATTACGCTTTTAAAACTAAGTTCTTTTATTTTTATGAAGTGTAAGGTTTCTCATGGCGTCATCAAATTCAGCGGCAGAACAAATTCAACCCGCAAACTCTAAAGCACGCGTTTTAACTGCGAGTCTTGTTGGTACAACAATCGAATTCTTCGATTTTTATATCTATGCGACAGCAGCAGTCATTATTTTCCCATACTTGTTCTTCCCTGCAAGTACAGATCCAATGACGGCAACGATTCAATCTCTAGCAACTTTTGCTATTGCCTTCATTGCACGCCCAATTGGCGCTGCACTATTTGGACATTTGGGTGACCGTATTGGTCGTAAAGCAACGCTGGTAGCGGCTTTATTGACAATGGGTCTCTCTACAGTAGCAATTGGCTTACTTCCCACTTATGCACAAATTGGTATCGTAGCACCCTTATTACTTGCACTTTGCCGTTTAGGTCAAGGTTTAGGTTTAGGTGGCGAATGGTCAGGTGCAGTATTACTTGCAACTGAAAATGCGCCTGAAGGTAAACGTGCTTGGTACGGTATGTTCCCGCAACTAGGTGCACCAATTGGCTTCATCTTGGCGACAGGTTCATTCTTAACGCTTGGCGCGTTTATGACTGAAGAAGCATTCATGCAATGGGGCTGGCGTATTCCATTTATCTCAAGTGCATTATTGGTGATTGTAGGTTTATGGATCCGTTTGAAACTCCATGAAACACCTGCGTTCCAAAATGTTTTAGATAAACAAAAAGAAGTGAACGTTCCTTTTGTAGAAGTATTCAAAAAGCATTCTCGTATGTTGGTATTGGGTACGATCGCAGCGATTTGTACATTCGTTGTATTCTACTTAACCACAGTATTTGCATTGCAATGGGGTACAAAACAGCTTGGCTATAGCCGTGAAGAGTTCCTTCAATTACAGCTTGTAGCAACACTTTGTTTTGCAGCCTTCATTCCGCTTTCAGCCGTTTTAGCTGAGAAGTTCGGTCGTCGTGCAACGTCTATTGGTGTATGTGTCGTTTCTGCCATCTTCGGTATCTTCTTTGCAGATATGCTTGAGTCAGGTAGCACGTTGATTGTGTTCTTGTTCCTATGTATCGGTTTAGCGATCATGGGCTTAACATATGGTCCAATTGGTACCGTTCTTTCAGAGATCTTCCCGACATCAGTTCGTTATACAGGTTCAGCATTAACCTTTAACATGGCTGGTATTTTTGGTGCTTCTTTTGCGCCACTCATTGCAACAAAACTTGCAACTGAATATGGTTTATCTGCGGTAGGTTATTACTTAACAGCAGCATCAATTCTTTCTTTAATCGCATTCTTAATGATTCGCGAAACGAAAAATGATGATGTAAACAGCCAAATCTAATCTTTATAGATTTGACCTAAAAGCCGGCTTAAATGCCGGCTTTTTGATGCCCGCATTTTATGTATCAATTACATAAAACTTATTTTAAAGATGCGTTATATTATTAAGATATAGTTAAAACTCATGTGTTGTGAAATAAATTATGTCTCGATTATCTATAGAACAAATTGATAAAGTACTCAATCTGATTGAAGAGAACAGAAGTGTTGAGGCTGTAAAATTTTTAGTAGATAGTACAGATTATAGTTTGAGGGAAGCAAAGGAGCTGGTTGATCATTTGGCTGAAAATCCAAATGCAGATCCCCAATTGATGAATATCTCGCATTCCAGACACAAATTGCATCATCTAGAAAATGAATTTGCTCAGACTTCTGAAACGAGATCGATGTCATCCATTATGACTCACTACTCAACTCGACAAGTTTTTATAAAATATGATAATGGCGATAAAGTCGAAATTGATGAGTTTGATCCAGCATGGCATCAAGCGATGCAAAAGTTTGGGAGAGGCACGCTTTATACAACTAAGCATGATTTTTTAGAGGCTATGCAATCACATAGCGATGAGTTTTCACACTATGAGTCGACACTCAATACACCACATCAAATGAACAATGATCAGTTGAGAATGAATCCTCATGCATCACGTCAATCCTCTCAAGGTGTTGAAGACTTAACGCAAAAAAGTGGTATTCCCAAACTGATGATTCTGTTGATTGTAGTATTACTGGGTGTCGCAATAGTTTCTTATATTCTTCAAGGCTAATTAGGATTTGACGAACCTAATCATCATTGAAAATAGCTTATCAAGCTAAAACTTAATCAATGGATTTCGATAATATCAATCATCGGTGGTACTCGAAAGCGAAATGGAACGCCGACCATACCTGTTCCTACTGATACAAAAACATCAGCGTGATCATGCTGATATAACCCGCGTTTATGCCCTAAGATAGAAACTTTACGCATGACATAATTGGTCAGCCAAGGGAGTTCAACCTGTCCACCATGCGTATGACCAGAGAGCATCAAAGGGCGCGTAGGTAGTTTAGGTACCATATCCACAGTATCTGGGTTATGAGAAAGAATCAGCCAAGGTTTATCTTGGGGTAAGTCTGGCATATAACGCATATCTGCCTTTCCAGCCCATAAATCACCTACCCCAATTAAACGAAAATCATCAAATTCAACAATTTTACCTTCAATATCCATCACATCATTCACTTCAAGTGCATGCTTCAGTAATGCTTGAATTGGAGGCCCTGGATATTGTTCATCATGATTGCCATTTACAGAATAAACCGGTGCTTGGATTTCTTTTAAAATCGCCAGTTCATCTGCCAATTTATTCTCAGGTTCATAAGTCCAGTCCCCTGCGACTACAACAAAATCGGGCTGTTGTTGATTAATTTTCTCAACAATAATTTTCAATTGACGCTCATGCCCAGAAAATAAACCAATATGTAAATCTGCAATCAGTGCCACTTTTACGGGCTTCTTAGTCTCGTGATCAGATGCTAGATTATTTTCTTTATTTGGATTTGAAAGTTGATATTTCACATGGTTGATTTTCACCATATGTGGCTCAATGAACCGCGCATAGATCAATAGACCTGAAAGTAAAAATGAGAAAATACTTTGATGTAAAGAGAAAATCTCCATCCATCCAGCAAAAATACTAAAAAAGAACAATGGAAATAATAAATAAGAAAGGTAAAATGCCAACAAATGCACAAAAGCCTTAAAGGGATGAATTGTTTCCGTCCGTGATTGACTGATCCATGCTTGAGCGATTCCCCAAACAGTCAATACTGCAAAAACGATATAAAAACCCATCAAGATGGTATTTGTTGTCCACATATTTTATCTCTTAGAGCGACGGCTAACATCTTCGTCGCATTTATCTTCTGATCAGAGAGAATTATACTCTAGCCTAGCGAGTTCACCGAATACATTATGCAAACTACGAATAAGAATCAGACTCAATCGACACCAAGATCTAAGCGAAACCAGCGCTCGATTTTGATTCTAAGTTCTTGCTTAGTGATCGGTTTACCTGCATGTACAACGCTTCCAAAACAACAGGTTGTCCCTGCACAATACGCTTTTGATATCAATACAGATGACACAACACTGTCTAAAATCGTTGCGCCATTGAAAATGCAAAATCCAGATTTAACAGGCTATCACATCTTATATGAACCTTTAGAAGCAATTGCGTCAAGACTACAATTAATTGATAAAGCAGAAAAAACTTTAGATTTACAATATTATATTTGGGATAACGACACCATCGGCTCCCTTGCGCTTTACAAAATTATTCAAGCAGCGGATCGTGGCGTAAAAGTCCGTTTGTTGATGGATGATAATAATGCCAAAGCTATGGAAGCGGTCTATCTTGCACTCGATCAACATCAAAATATTGATGTAAAACTGTTTAACCCTTACCGTTTACGTCGTTTACGTCCAGTCGAAATGATCATCGACTTAAAACGTATTAACCGTAGAATGCATAACAAGACCTTTACTGCCGATAACCAAATCACACTGATTGGTGGTCGTAACATGAGTAATCAATATTATAACGTTAGTGAAAATTATCAATTTTCAGATGTTGATGTCATGTTAGTTGGACAAGCTGTCGAGGATATTACCCACTCTTTCGATGAATATTGGAACCATAGTTACGCCTATCCTGTGCGTAATATTGTGAATCATCAACAATATACATTACGTTATGAGGGGCTTAAGCAACAGCTCACGGCGCATTATCAAGAAAAATCTATTCAAAATTATCTTGATTTAAGCAATCGAACCCATGATTTTGATCAATGGTTAAGTTCTGGAATTAAGTTAGATTGGGTGAAAGCTCAAGTCATTAAAGACTCACCTGATAAAATCAAAGCAAAAGCAAAAAAAGAACAACATCTTAACTTTCAGCTCATTGAACGCCTTGAAAAGCCTGAGAATAGTGTAGATATTATTTCCGCATATTTCGTCCCTGAAAAAAAGGGCGAAGAACATCTCAGTAAATTAGCGCAAAGTGGTGTTCAGGTTCGCGTACTGACCAACTCATACAAAGCCAACGACGTCTTTTTAGTGCATGCTTTTTATGGGAAATATCGCCAAGATCTTTTGAAAAACGGCGTGGAACTTTACGAATTCTTGCCGGCTATGCCCGAAGAATTCCAAAATAAAAACAATAAAGAAATATCCAAACAGCTTAAAGTCAGTTTGAAAGGTTTAAGCCGCTCTAGCTTGCATGCAAAAATGATGGCTCTCGATGATAAGCAAGTCTTTATTGGTTCTTTTAACTTTGATCCACGTTCTGCCAATTTAAATACTGAAATTGGTGTGATTTTAAATAGCAAAAATTTAGCCAATGCCGTTCATCTTACGATGAATAGCAACTTGGAAAAATACGCTTATAAATTGGTTCTAGACCCAAATCAAAAAATCAATTGGTTACATCAAACGCCTGAAGGCACTAAAACATTGACCGAAGAGCCTAAAATGAAATGGTGGCAACGAGCTGGTATTAAAATGATTTCATGGTTACCGATCGAAGGTTTCATGTAATCAATAGCCAACCTTTTAATTGATTCATTCAAATAGAAACAGATTTAATTTTAAAATACTGACTAAGTATGCTCTCGCTCGACTTTAATCAGCGTTTTAAGATCAAAACTTAGATTTATATTCATGAAGCAATCTTTCACTAAACGTAATAGATCACCGTCCTTAAATACAGTTATTCACAATAGCTAAGAGTTTTTCGGCATTTGTTTTAAAACTTGCTGTTGAAGTTGCTGCAAACCTTGTTGCATTTTTTCTTGTACTTCATGAGTTAAGCTTTCCACACTATGACCCGTCACATCAATTTGAGGCAGTGCTTTCAAATGTGCGATGACTTTCGGCATTTTTAAAACACGTGTCACGTGCTCAGTAAAACTAATATTGCCAATGTAGGGTGCAACATTATCCAGCTCACCGTGATTATTGACATAACAAATTAAACAAATTTGAACTGGACGTTGAGCATCGATCGCCGCACCTAATAATCGACCATGTACTTTTTTCACTTTAGTACCATCAGTCGTGGTTGCCTCTGGAAAAAAGAGCACGGGAATATCTTGTTTTAAAAATTCAGTGATCTGCTCTTTAATTCGAATTGAATCTCCAGAACCACGTTGAATAAATAAAGTACCTCCACCTTTGGCTAGCTTGCCAAAGATCGGCCAGTTTTCAATTTCAGCTTTAGCTAAAAAGAATACTCGCGCACCAGAACCTAGAACAGGAATATCTAACCATGAAATATGGTTGCTGACCCACAATGCAGGTTGACGTGGAATCTCTCCATGAACTTGAACTTGAATATTAAAGACGTTGATTAAACGGCGACAAAAATGTTGCACGTAACGCGTGTTATGCGGATTATTTGGTTCTTTATACATTTGATGCCTAAAGATCAAATAAAAACCCTCAATCATTGCGGCAGAACCTGCAGTAACCTTTTGAGAATAAAGCATTGTTTTAGAAAATATATTTAACTTTTTAGGCATTATTTCAGTCATCAATTTGTCGCGCATTTAATCAGCTTAAGCTTCTGATCGCTTATTTTTAAATATTCTATACGTTTTAAACTGTACATGCATTGATTATAAAAACCGGATACAAAGATCAAAAAATTCAATTTCAATCTTATTTTTAAATCAATTATTATTTATTAATCGCTTATATAGATTGAATAAAATTATGAATCATCAACATCCAGATTCAAAGCAATGGTTAATGCCTATTCATCATGCCCTATTTGCAATTGCCGCAATGGTCGGTGGTTTATTTTCAATGATGCTACTTTTCATCGCCCTATTTCATGGGATAGCACTCTAAAACGATCTATTTTCCTATCGTCGTGATTTTTACTCTAAAATAGAATTTTGAGTTTGGAGTAAGGGTTTAGTGGAAGATTTTGAGCAACATCAAGGTAGCGAACGTGTCGTCCTCATTAGCGTGGCGGTTCAGATCCTTGAAGATCTTGATCAAGAAGAATTTCGTTTACTGGCTAAATCAGCTGGTGCAGATATTCTTGAACATATTCAAGCTCAAAGAATCAAACCTGACTCTAAATATTTTATTGGTTCAGGCAAGGCAGAAGAAATCGCTGAACGTGTGAAAGAGTTAGAAGCAGATATTGTTATTTTTGATCACTCACTCACCCCTTCACAAGAACGCAACCTAGAACGTGTGATTCAATGCCGTGTCATTGATCGTACACGTTTGATCTTAGATATTTTTGCACAACGTGCACGTACCCACGAAGGCAAGCTTCAAGTTGAACTCGCACAGCTCGATCATTTAGCATCTCGACTGGTCGGTGGGCGTATGGGACTCGATGGCCAAAAAGGTGGTATTGGTTTACGTGGTCCTGGTGAAACTCAACTCGAAACTGACCGTCGCTTGCTGAGACTTCGTATAAGCCAATTAAAAGAAAAACTTGAAAAAGTCCGTCAGACTCGGATACAAGGTCGTGCTGCACGCCAAAAAGCTTCTATTCCCACTGTTTCATTGGTTGGCTATACCAACGCAGGAAAATCAACCCTCTTCAATATTTTGGCTGAAAGTGATGTCTATGCTGCCGATCAGCTTTTCGCCACCTTGGATCCAACACTACGTCGTTTAAATTGGGATGGTATCGGAACATTAGTTTTGGCAGATACCGTCGGTTTCGTACGTAATCTGGCACATGCCTTGGTCGAATCCTTTAAAGCAACCCTAGAAGAAACACTAGAGGCGACCTTACTCTTACACGTGATTGATTCGAGTAGCCCTGAAAAACTAGAGCAAATTGAAGCTGTAGAAAAAGTGCTGAAAGAAATTGGGACACAAGTTCCGATCCTACGCGTATATAACAAAATTGATCAAACAGGCGAAGATCCCAAAATCATCTATGCTGAGCCACACTTACCTGATCGCGTATATGTTTCTGCACATGCAAGTCAAGGTTTAGATCTACTCAAACAAGCTGTACAAGAATGCCTTATGGGGCAGTTACAGACTTTTGAAGTCGTACTTAAACCCGCTTATGGCAAACTCAGAACTCAATTGTACGCATTGAATGTGATTCAGTCTGAAAGCTATGATGACGAAGGCAATTTGATTTTAAAGGTCTGTATGGCTCCCCATAAACTTGAACAATTGATCAAACAAGGGCGTTTACCGATCGATGAAATCCTAGGTGAAAAAGCACAACAATTCAAAAGAGTATTAGAAGAGTTTGAAATCAAAGATTAAATGAGTTAAAACGTGAATAGTTAATATAAAAACGTACAAAACTGTAGATTAATAATTATGCAATGGATTAAAGAGATAGATTGGCCAGCTTGGATCGGCACCTTAGTTTTAATTGTTGGCTTTCGTGAAGCCTCAGTTTGGATTGCAACTCAATTCGGAAAACCTGAATTGGGCAATCTGATTGGATTATTGAGTCTATTGGCTGTTCTTTTTACATGGCGTAAATTTAAGAAAATTCCAACACGCATGGTTGATGTAAATAATAAATTAATGAAAGAAAGTGCTTTTGCTTTTCTACCGATCAGTGCCGGCTCTTTAGTCATGTTAGTTTACATGGGCAATGAAATCCCCTTATTTCTACTGGTACTTTGTCTAAGTACGCTAATTCCACTTTGGATTTACGCCAAAATGGCGAAACGTTGGTTATAAGGAAAAATCATGCTCAGTATTATTTTTGGATTTACCCTCACCTTCGTTGCCTATTTACTGGCTAAACCTTTAAATAAAAAAATTCCACAAATTCCAGTGATCGTTTTTGGGATGTTTTTGGTCATTGGATTTCTTCTGCTTGTAGGTATTCCTTACGAAAACTACATGAAAGATATCAATCCATTATTTAATAACCTCTTGGGCTATGTGACGGTTGCCTTAGCAATTCCACTTGCTGCAATGCGTTACGATGATCTTCCTTTAAAAGGAATTATTGGAATTCTAATCTTTGCCAGTATTAGTGCTGTAGCTTTGCCTATGGGACTTGCTTATTTACTACATATGGCAGATTCAACCATTATGGCTTTTGCAACACGAGCAGTCACCACACCTATTGCAATTAATATTGCAACCTTATTGCATGCTCCTGTTAGCCTTGCAATTTTAATCGTGATCCTATCTGGCGTAATCGGTGCTGCTTTTTCACCACTCATCCTTAGACATATTAATGATGAACGTGCTTCTGGATTAGCCCTTGGTTTAGCTGCCCATGCAATCGGTACAGCACAAGCATGGCAACGTGGAAGTGTCGCTGGTCGGTACGCTGCATTTGGTATGGCAGTGAATGCGGTATTTACTGCGATCTGGTTGCCAACATTTATTACCTTTTTGAGCAAAATGTGACTTAATAGACTATTCAAGTGATTGATTAGTCTATTTTTCCATCTTAATATACTGTGTCAAATTTCTTCACAGGTTCTTAGGTAACTCACATGGGATTCAGTAAATTTCTCTTAGCAATCCCTTTAGTACTACTTAGTAATGTTGTCATCGCTGATGAAATTACAGGTATATGGCAACAAATCGATGATCGATCTGGCACCCCAAAAGCCATCATTCAAATCCGCAAAGAATCCAACGCTAGCTATACAGGTAAAGTCATTAAACTGACACCTCGCGCAGGTTATACTCCTCGCCAAGTATGCAAGAACTGCCCTGCTCCTTATACAAATAAACCCATTCTTGGTTTAGATGTAATCAAAGGTTTAGTTGAATCGAAGCAAGCCAACCACTATGACGGTGGCAAAATTATTGATCCTCTATCTGGAAAACTCTATTCAGTCAGAGCAAGACTGAATGAATCTGGTAAACGATTAACCCTACGTGCCTTTGTTGGCGTCTCCAGTTTAGGACGAAGCCAAACATGGATTCGACTAGATTAAGCAAAACTGTTAAGCAGATCTCGTAATAAACCTCAATATTGCGGTTTATTACTCAGACACTTGTAAACCCTCAAATTATCTATTATTTTAGAAAAAATTCGTTGAATTTTTACACGATTAATTCGCGATTTCTGAATAATTTTAATGCTCTAATCAATGGAACTGAAATGACAAAGAAAACATTATTCGCTTTAGCTGGATTTCTTTTTTCCACTCAAATTTTTGCTCAAGATATTTCTGGGTTATGGCACAGTATCGATGATAAAACAGGAACTTCTAAGGCAATCCTAGAGATTCGAAAAGACAAAAATAATGCCTTTATTGCTAAAATTATTAAAATTACGCCAAGACCAGGGTACACACCGAAAGAAACCTGTGTGAATTGCCCAGCACCTTATACCAATAAACCAATCTTAGGTTTAGATGTATTGACTGGTCTTCAATTTGACAGACAAAATCAGTATAAAGGCGGCAAAATTTTAGACCCTCTAACGGGAAAAGTTTATTCCATGAGTGCTAAATTAAGTCCGAATGGTAAAAGATTACAAATGCGTGGATATATTGGTGTATCTGCTATTGGACGTAGTCAAACGTGGATTCGTGCTCAATAACCATTTTACTTATGAAATAAAAAAGCCACATGATGTGGCTTTTTTTTTGATCTCTTTGCTAAGAGTAATGAAGATAAAAATACTCATATTACTCGTAAGCAGATACAGGATTATCAACTGCGAACATATGTTGATCTTCTAAACGATAGGCTAATAACTGATGCCCCCAAACGCAGCCACCATCCACATTTTGGATTTGCTCTGAAATAGATTTTCCTTGTAAAGCAGCCCAATGCCCAAAAATTACTTTGTGCGTTTTGGCAGCTTCAGATTCAAATTCAAACCAAGGTTTAAATCCTTCAGGCATTGGATCGTCCAAAGAATCTTTAAAGCTAAACTCTAACTCGCCAGATGCAGTCGTCAAACGCATGCGTGTGAGGTAATTGGTAATACATCTTAACCGCGCATTACCCTCTAGATCATCTGACCATACACTTGGTTTTTTACCATACATTTCTGTTAAAAAAGCGTCCACGACATCAAAATCATCGTTTGAAATCATCGTTTCAACTTCTTTAGCCAAATCAGCAGTTTGTTCAGCCGTCCAAATACAAGGTATTCCTGAATGTGTCAAAATCGTATGATCATTTGGAAAAAGACATAGAGGCTGTTTGCGCAACCAATCAATTAAATCATCACTATCAATGGCATCAATCACATCACGGGTGTTGTCTTTATCCTTAGGCTCTTTAATACCACGTGCAACAGCAAGTAAGTTCAGATCATGATTACCCAATACCGTTGCTGCAACTCCGGCATCCACCAGCTTTTTAATAAAGCGTAATGCTCCAATCGAATTTTCACCACGTGCCACCAAGTCGCCCGCAAACCAAATAAAGTCTTGGTCTGCATCAAATTTGATTTCTTTTAATAATGCTTTCAAAGCTTCAAAACAGCCCTGAACATCACCAATCACATAGTTATAACGAATATTGGAGCGTTCCATTATTAACCCACCATATTGTCAGATAAAGCGACAAATTGTGCTAATGAAAGCGTTTCTGGGCGCGCCATTGGATCAACACCTGCTTTCTCAAATCCATCTTCAGCAAGCATACCTTTTAAACTGTTGCGAAGTGTTTTACGGCGTTGAGTAAATACATGTGAAACCAAACGAGCCAAAGCTTTTTCATTTTTAGCAATAATCGGTTTAGTTTCATAAGGCTCTAGACGAAATACAGCCGAAGTTACTTTTGGCGGTGGGTTAAATGATCCTGGTGGCACTTCAAACAAGAAAGTCGGTTTACAGAAATATTGAATCATTACAGACAAGCGACCATATTCTTTAGTATTGGGTTCTGCTGTAATACGATCAACTACTTCTTTTTGAAGCATAAAATGCATGTCTTTGACTTGACCACCAAACTCTAAGAGATGGAAAAGCAATGGCGTTGAAATGTTATATGGTAAGTTACCCACAACACGTAAAGGGCGACCATCTTCAAATAAAGTTGAATAATCAAAGCGCAGTGCATCTGCTTCAATAATCGTTAATCGTTCAGGATGTGGTACACGACCTGGTAATCCTGCTGCTAAATCGCGATCTAGCTCGACTACAGTTAGAGCATCACATTCACCAATTAAGGGTGAAGTTAACGCTGCCAAACCTGGGCCAATTTCTAACACATTATCGCCTGGACGTGGATTCACTGAACGAACAATTTTTGCGATGACACGTTGGTCATGTAAAAAGTTTTGACCAAATCGTTTTCGAGCCTGATGCCCTTCTTCTTTTGGGTTTAAGGCATTAATTTGATACATAAAACATTTCCAACGTGAATATTAGATACAAAATCAGTGATGTATAAGACTTAATTATAAATCTACAACGATAAATGAACTTGAATAGTAACTACATCAAGCCATTATGAGGGAGAGTGCTACATCATGATCAACTCAACTACGAATAAAGAAAGCCCATTTCAATGCTAAAATTTTTCGAGGTTTTGAGATTTTAACACAGCTCAAGCTTGATCGTGATATCTCGTTCAAATATGACCGAGTATCAAATTGAATAGAAAATATTTCTATTCCTTCAATCCATAAAATGAATGATGAAAATCGACTTTTAATGGCTACATCAAAAGCCTATTTTGATCATTTTTCTTATAATTTTAGACAGTTATTTTTGTGCCTCTAATTGAACAAGAGTAGTATAAATATCCTCAGATTTTTCCATATTATCTCTAGCCAATTGATTGATCTTATTATACGTTGCAGTATCTTTGAGGCTCTTTAGACCCTCTGAATTCATAATTGAATCCATATCAGATTTTATAGATTCCAAGCCCATGCGTAATTCAGGGTCTCCGATACGTTGAACACCTAATTCCTTACTGCCATTCATTTGTCCATTTAAATAAGCATTAAATGTTTCTAAATCCGCGACTAAATCATTTACTTCAATTACACCTATTTCATTACCTTGCATTGAACGCAAAATTCGCTCAGCAATAAAGACTTGATTTTTAGTGATGATGATTTGAGTTGATGGACTGTTATTACGTGCCATCATTTCCGTCAGTAAATTATATTCAGCTTGAATCCCTGGTATCGTTTCAAACACATGAAGTTTAAAATCATACAGCGCGTTCAGTTGGTTTTGCTCCCCAACTAATGTAGCAATATTCTTTTCTAATCCTGCACCATTCGAAATCAATTTATCCAATATTTCAGGTTTAGCATTTTGATCTTTCAGGTTCATTAATACTTCTGCGAGCTTCTCTTGACTGCTGATTAAACCCTGTTGAGTTTCTTTCGTTCCATTTTCGATGAACTCACTGGTTTGTTTTGGAATCAACAGCGAAAGCACTTTCAATTCAGTAAGTGTTTGAGTAGAACTTGAATTGATACAAGCAGAAAGTAAAGTTGATAGCAATACGATTGCTAGAAATACTTTACTTCTGCTGATACTGCTTATCTTTAAAGAAATTTTTTTATTTTTGATCTTCATTTAAAACTCTACTGCTTTATTAAAATAATAATGAATTTTTTATCGTGTTCTTTTATGTCGTTGCTGCCAACTCAAGCGCCAAATCTACAGCGACATGCAAGCTTGAACTTTTTGCCAATCCAGTCCCTGCTAAGCTTAATGCAGTGCCATGATCGACGGACGTACGAATAAAAGGTAAACCTAATGTTATATTAATTGCCTCACCAAATCCTTGAGATTTTAATACAGGTAATCCCTGATCGTGATACATCGCTAAAACAGCATCAGCATCTTTTAAATTTTCTGGGGTAAATAAAGTATCCGCTGGCAAGCTTAAACTCATATTAATGCCTTGAGCACGATAGCTTTCAAGTACAGGATTAATGACTTCAATCTCCTCCCTACCCAAATAACCATCCTCGCCCGCATGTGGATTTAACCCACATGCTAAGATTCGAGGATCATTAATTTTAAATTTTGTTTTCAAATCATGGATTAAAATATCAATCACTTGATGCAAACGCTCCGAAGTAATTGCATCTGGTACATCACGAAGCGCTAAATGTGTGGTGGCCAATGCAACTCTCAACGTTTTGGTTGCGAGCATCATGACAACACGATCAACACCTGCGAACTCTTGGTAATATTCAGTATGTCCACTGAAATGAATTCCCGCATCATTAATCACAGACTTTTGTACAGGTGCAGTTGCCACGCCAACACTAAGACCTGACATTGCGTAATCTGCTGAACGTCTTAATTGTTCGAGAACATAAGCTGAGTTTTTTGGATTAAGCTCACCTAGAATGACATCTTGCGCTAATGATACATGCTCGACATACAACTGACCTTGTTTTGAAGATACTTGCTGTCCGCTAAATGAAATAAGCTCTACATTTATATTTAAGGCTTTAGCGCGTGCGTTCAACATATCTAGATCAGCTAAAACGACAATCGGTCGTTGATCAATTCGATCTGCAAGACTTAGACAAATATCTGGACCGATACCAGAAGGTTCACCACTTGTGACATAAAGAGGAAGCATAATTCATCTTCAATAATGCAATGCTCATAATTATACACATCATTAAAATAATGGTCTGAATTCATTTAAAGTCTAAATATCTCTAATTCAAAAATAGTTATATGAATTCCGATCTCATCATCAAGAAAAATTGGACTAAATTAAGCTTAAGGTCGTTCATTCGTTCAACGCTATTCAGGAGATTAATTGCTGCTTAAAACTGAATTTTTTATCGACAATTGTACCTACCTAACTAATCCCTAAAATAAATAATTTAATATTGCCTTATAAATCATCACGTAATATCAATATTAATGATTTTCTCTGATTATTATTTTAATGACATCAGCTCTTATAATCATCACCATTCATCAAGCTTATAAATTAGGCATTTAAATCTAAAATTTTAGATTAAGCAAAAAAAATATATAAAATACTGATTTATATAAGATATATTCAAAACCAAACTTTAATAAAAAACATATCACTCCGCTAAACCGTGATATAAATCACAATATAAACCACAACTTGAAAATTAATCATCGATTATCTTTTAAACGCTTTCAATTACTGACGAATTCAATTAAAATACAGCACTTGAAATCTTATATTTCGATTGTGAATCTATTGGTTTTCCTTTAGAATTCGCACTCCTTTTTGTTTGGACAGATTCCACCGTCCAAACCAACTATAATAGGTAGTGGTTAATGAAAACTCTCAGCGCTAAGCCAGCTGAAGTTCAACACGACTGGTACGTTGTTGATGCTTCTGGCAAAACTTTAGGTCGTCTTGCGACTGAAATCGCTCGTCGTTTACGCGGTAAGCATAAAACTTCTTATACTCCTCACGTTGACACAGGCGACTATATCGTTGTTATCAATGCTGAAGAAATCACTGTGACTGGTAAAAAGTCACAAGATAAGAAGTACTATCGCCATACTGGTTTCCCTGGTGGTATCCGTGAGACTAACTTTGAAAAGTTAATCGCTCACAAACCTGAAACAGTTTTAGAAAAAGCTGTTAAAGGTATGTTACCTAAAGGTCCTCTTGGTTATGCAATGATCAAAAAAATGAAAGTGTACGCTGGTACTGAGCATCCACATACTGCTCAACAGCCACAAGTTTTGGACATCTAAGGGATACAGCACATGGCTACTAACTATGGTACAGGTCGCCGTAAGACCGCAACTGCACGTGTTTTCCTATCAGCTGGTACTGGTAAACTCGTAATTAACAACCGTACTCTTGAACAGTACTTTGGTCGTGAAACTGCTCGTATGGTAGTTCGTCAACCATTAGAACTTCTTGAAGTTACTGAAAAATTTGACCTTTACATCACTGTTGCTGGTGGTGGTATTGGTGGTCAAGCAGGCGCTATCCGTCACGGTATTACTCGTGCATTGATCGCTTCTGACGAAACTTTAAAACCTGCTCTTCGTCAAGCTGGTTTCGTTACTCGTGATGCTCGTGAAGTTGAACGTAAGAAACTTGGTTTACGTAAAGCTCGTAAACGTCCTCAATTCTCTAAACGTTAATTCGTTTTCCGAATTCGGACAAAAAAGCCTTGGAATTTCCAAGGCTTTTTTTATCGCTATCACTTTACGAATAAGGACAAATTAAAAAATTCATTCTATAAAAAGAAATGATTTATAAGGTCGAACAACTGATTGCTCATTTTTGAATTAATAATGCCTAATCGTATTCATGATCAGCCATCGAATAACATCAGTAGCTAAAAGTGAGACTATTAAAAAGTAAATTGCCTTATCACAACACTTCACATATATTTTTTTGAAAAAAATATATTGAATAACATATAGATAAAGAGGAATTAAAAAAACAATAACAGTATAAAAAAGCAGAAAATAGGAAAATTTCAAAAAAAGTAAATACCACATCGCATCTACAAAACGTTCTTGAAAAGTAAGGTTTAAGGCACTGTCATACCGTAACCTATAAGGAAACAGTACCAATAGAAAGTATTGAACAATAAAGTATGCCAAATTTATTTTTAAATATGTATATCGCATAAACCTCTTTAAGGAGTCAGTCTAAATTTCCTACATTAATCATTTTTTAAATTACGACTAAAAACCTATAAATAGAGAAACAAATGACTTCAGCTGATTGAATGGTTATTTTTACACATTAAGGACAATCCATCGTAGCTGTACCAAGACCATCTTTAGAAATATATTCAGTTACTGTACATCCATCTTTTTTATAAACTTTTTTTTCACCACCAAAATCATGATCTTCAGGAATTGGAGCATTACAAAACTGACCCGTTTTTTCATGAACCATTCTTACTGGACCATCGTTATAAATTGTCACTTTACAACCTTTAACCACATACTCTTTTTTAATACCGCCGTAATTAGGCTGAACATTACAAGCTTGAGCATTTGAGCTTTCGTCACAATCTTCAGCAGCAACGATACAATCGTCAACTCCTGTACATGGATCGATGTCACTTTGCACACTATCAAATGAATCTCCTGTACCTGAAGTATTTGTTCTTTCATGATTAATATTTTGACTTGCACAGCCTAATAAGAACAACGACATTGATATAAAGCATATTATTTTCTTCATTTTTTATTTAATCCTGATTTTTATGTATTTCTAGCTTAATTGCGGATTGAATGATCGCAAAGTATCCGTGATTTTATTGTCTAAGTTTAGTATCCTATCCGATTCACTCTAGCTTGCTTGTTTTTATGTCTGTTGAGAACACTCCGCTTCAAGGTATTACACTGTATAGCCATGCAGATGACTTTCGCTCTCACTGGATTCGTTTCCTTCTTGCAGAAAAACAAATCAAACATCATTTAATTATTGCCGATGATCAAGATGAGGATTTAGCAACGCTGAATCCCTACAATCGCCTACCAATGTTATTGGAAAACGATTTAAAACTATTTAATACCAGTATCATTTCAGAATATTTAGATGACCGTTATCGTCAAAATAAACTCTATGCCGATGCCCCTGCCCCACGTGCAGAACAAAGACAATATATTTGGCGCTTTGAGCAAGATTGGTTAAAACTAGCAGATGTTATGCTTTGCCATGCAGACACTTTAGATAAAAATCAAAAACAAAAAGCACAAAAACAATTAAAAGACACTTTAATTTCTTTAACGCCTTTATTTCAGCATTATCCTTATTTTATGTCTGAACAATTCTCTATTTTGGATTGCATGCTCGCACCTATTTTTTTAAGACTAGGGCTTATGGGAATTGAACTACCAAAACAACAATGTCGCCCAATCCATTTGTATTGCCAACGTATTTTTAGTCGTCCAGACTTCATAAAATCCTTAACTTTGCAGGAAAAGAATCGTTATAGTGCATATCTAAGTCAACAATAGTACCATTAACCTTAAATTAGCAAATTTTATGGGTCATCTCTCATGTCTGAACAAGAATTGAATTTAACGCCAACACGTCCATACCTTGCTAGAGCAATTTACGAATGGATTTGTGATAACAATCTAATACCTTATCTTCTGGTCGATGCAACTAAGCCTTATACCGATGTTCCAACGCAGTTCATTCAAGACGGGCAAATTGTACTGAATATCGTTCCACATGCAGTACATAAGCTTAATATGAGCAATGATGCTGTGACTTTTTCAGCACGTTTTGGCGGTGTATCAAGAGATATTTATGTTCCGTTCAATGCAGTTTTAGGTTTATATGCAAAAGAAAATGGTCAAGGCTTGTTCTTTGACCCTGAAGAATATTCAAATGCACAAAGCGATGAAAATCCAGTAGAATCAAATCATACCGAAACAAAACAAACAGAAACACCGAAGAAAAAACCAAGTCTAAGGATTTTAGATTAAATTATAGGAGAAATTGATGGCTTTTGATTTAGTACAATATTTTGCTGAGCAGATTAAGAGTCAAAAGCCTCAGCTTCTCAGCCAATATTCGGCAGAAAAGCGTTGCCATTATCTCAATGAAATTAATACATTAAGTTTAGGACGTTTAATTAGCCTTTGGCGTAAAGATGAAGATAAAATTTATCAAGAAATTCATTCTCAAGATCCTTTATATATCCAAGAAATTTCACGTCATTTAACAACCTCTAAGCTGAATCAATCTGAACTTGCAAAACCTGAGCTTGAAAAAGCAACCAGCGAAGTGCTCAGTTTCCAACTTTCCGAACTCAAACAGCTAGATGAAACTGGAAATTATAAACAACGTGGTATGCGTGAACTGTTACTCGGTCAAATTGAGCACCTTTCCGGTCAGGCAAAGGATTGGGTTTGGTCAACGAATGAACTAAAAGAGTTAATTGGCTCTCAACCGATCATTGAAGACAAGATATCATTAGATCAAACGATGAAGGAGTTTAATCAAATGGTTAGTCACGTACAAAATGATTCACATGAAGTTGTAGAACCTGTTGTTACTCAAGTTCCGACTTGGTCAAAAATTGTAGAACCTGCTGTAGCAATTGTCATTCTTGCGATTCTCTATTGTGCTTTACAGACTGTGTTCTCTTAATTGAATTCAAGTTTTAGCATACTCAATGCCTAATTCATAATTAGGCATTTTTTATTTCATATTTTTTAATAAAACCCCCACTTAAAGATTAAAATAATTATATTAATTTAAATATAAATTTACTTAAAAATAATTTAACAATATATAAACACCAATAAACAAATTATAAATAACATTAATTTTGTGATGCGTGTCGCATTTAAAACAACAAATTAATAAAACCAACGATCAAAGCATAATATTTATGAAATCATATGATTGATTTTTTATAAACCTTATTTATACTCAACAGACCAGCTAAAAATAATTAAGCATTATATCAATCAAGCTTAGAAACTGGTATTACATGATAATCGAATACAAATATTAAGTGAGAAATAGATTATGGCTAAAGTTACTTTACAATCACTAGAATCAATCGATGGTTTCTGTGCAGCAGCACTCGTTGATGGAGAAAGTGGATTAGCACTAGCAACTCAAGGCGGTAGTGGTATTGACCTAGAACTTGCTGCTGCAGGTAACACTGAAGTTGTTCGTGCAAAACGAAAAGTGGCAAAAGCATTAAACCTCAATGATTCAATTGAAGATATTTTAATTACTTTAGGTAAACAGTATCATTTAATTCGCCCTCTAGAGAAAAATGAAAATATCTTCTTATACCTAGTATTAGATCGCAGTAAATCTAATCTAGCTATGGCACGTCATGAATTAAAAGGCTTTGAAAGTGAATTAGATTTTTCATAATTCTAAATAGCCCATTTATTATTAAATAGATGGGCTTTTTATTCACCTATTATGAAAGAGCAAAAATGATTAATAAAAGTATCAATATTGCAATATCTGGGTTAGGCTCAATAACCATCGATGAAATAAAAAAACGAATAGTAAATAGTGCTCCAAAATATGTAAATATGAATTGGACTACTCTCAATGATTCCAATTTAGATTGCATTTTGATTAATGATTCTTTTTTTGAAAGTAAGCACATTCAAAAAATCATTACTGAAAAAAAAATTCCATTTTTAAAGATCACGATTAAGAGTATCGACAAAAATCATAATGATCCTAACTTATTTTCAATTACACTAAATGATGACACTCCAATAAATAACCTTATTCAAAAGTGTATCAATTTTAAATATAACTTAACGCAACCCATTCTGGAAAAATTTGAACCTGAAGTCCCATTAAAAAGTTATCACTTTTTTAATAATCTATATTCTGAATACTGTCACAAGCTAACTTTAAGAGATCAAAATGGTATTGTGGCTGTTATCGATCACCATACACATGCCGCCTGGTCTTATTTGCTTCGCAAAATTCCAAGGTCAGACCCATCCATTAGCTATAGTGATGCTGTGACAGCCGACTTGATGCAAATATCACGCAAACATCAAGTCAACTTGGAGAACTGGATTTTTGAACTCATCTATAGCTCAAATTATCTCTTAGAGCTTCCAGAAGAGTCTGCATATTTTAAAATTAAATATTGGCCTCAACCTTTATTCTCAGAAACTAAATCCATTCTTCAACTGTCTGCCTCATTTATATTAGGTGCTCAAATTTCAAATGTTTCTGAGAAATTAGGTATTCCATTGCATATCGTCCAAAAATATGTTGCTGCCAATCAAGCAATTCAAAATATTGAGTGTATTTCAGCGAAAGATGCCAAATTTGGAACCGATTTAAATGCAGCAGTAGATACACAAGAGCAAAGCGCTACGCTTAGTTTTTTCCAAAAAATCAAACGAAAATTTGGTTTTTAGCAGCAGGTTCATATGATTATTCAAAAGCATAAAATCGTTTTCGCAGGCTCAATGGGTTCAGGAAAAACTGAAGCTATTAAATCATTATCCGATATTTCTGTGCTATCAACCGAAGCATATAACACCGATGAACAATCCCATAAAAAAATGCAGACGACTGTTGGCATCGATTATGGCGAGATTACACTTGAAGATGATATTAAGATTGGGCTCTATGGAACTCCAGGACAAGATCGCTTTAATTTTATGTGGGGAGTCATTAGTCAAGGTGCCATTGGGGCGATTATCTTAGTTGATCATACATTGAAAGATCCTATTGAAGATCTCGAATATTATATTGATTTTTTTAAAGCTCATACTGACAACATTATTATCGGGATTACACACACTGATGCGAATTTAGATAAATCTACACATATTTATCGAAAATGGCTAATGGACAAAAAGCAAAACTACCCTTTGTTCTTTATTGATGCCCGAAAAAAAATGGATGTGCTTTTACTCATTGAAGCGTTAATTACAAAATTAGAAATCGAACACATGTAAGGCTTTAACTTATGATTCCTTCGCTCAAACAAAGACAAGTTCCAGATTCTTTACTTAGAATTGCAAAAGATCAAATTAATGATGTACTAATGAATGTAAAAGGCGTCGACTTCATTATGATTTGTTCTTCTGATGGCTTTGAACTTGAAATAATTTCAAGACGTGATGCTTTCAATTCAAGTAAACTTGCTGCCGTAAGTAGCTCTATACTTGCGATGGTGAGTGCTTTTTTAAAAGAAATAGAGCTAATAGGTTGTCAGAGTATTACACTCGATGCTGAAAACGGAAAAGCCATTTTAACAGCAGTTCCTTCTGAAAAAAATCCAATGGTGATTGTAACCCTAGCTGCCAAAGATGTTCTTTTAGGGCAACTACTTTACAATTTAAAGCAAGCTAAAGAAAATATTCTTCAAGCTGATCAGTGATTTCTAATCTCAATTAAAAAAATAACCCGCCGAGGTGGGTTATTTTTTTAACTAGAAATATAAGCATTAGCACTCAATATTCAATAAAACTTGTCGCTTCTTCACTTGTTGCCCGACCTGTCCAACGATTTCACCAACGACCCCATCCACATCTGATTTAATTTGCTGTTGGATTTTCATTGCCTCCAAGATCAATAATGTCTGCCCTTTAGACACTGTATCACCTGCATTCACCATCACATTAATAATTGAGCCATCCATCGGTGCACGAATTTTACCATCACCCGCTACTTCAGCAATTTCAGGTGGTAAATAGGTGATATTTTCAACAGCAACATTACCATTCGCCGAATCAAGATAAACGACATTCGCTTCTATTGCATAATCAATTTTACGGCGTACACCATTGATTACATAAATGAGTTGTTCAGCCGTTTGATCCAAAAGATCTATCGACTGCGTTTCACCACACGCTTCCACAGTAACCAATGAACCATCGCGCTTCACGATTAAATCAATTTTTTGTTCATCGTAACGAAGTTTAAGTGGTAGTGATAATGAAATCCCAGTATTCCAACTACTTTGAGTTGATGCATTGGTAAAGAGTGATGCCACCAAAGCCAAACTTTCTAAATTTAAACTTTGTTTATTCAAGCTTACATCATCTTGGAAATGTTCCTGAATAAAGGCGGTATTGGTATCCCCCTTCACTACAATAGGATGACGAAGCAAATTCACCAAAAACTCTTTATTGCTGTTTACGCCAAGTAATACACTTTCTTCGACTGCACGTGCTAGTGAACGAATAGCATCTGTACGTGTTTCACCATAAGCGATTACTTTCGCGACCATCGGATCATAAAATGGACTAATTTCACCTTGAGCGAGCATGCCATGATCAATACGAACATTTTTAGATTCAACAGGTTTCCATCTTAAAATTTTACCTGTCTGTGGTAAAAAATCTAAACGTGGATCTTCTGCATAAAGACGCACTTCAATGGCGTGCCCCTTTAAAGCCAACTCAGACTGTTGTAATGGTAGTTTTTCACCATTCGCCACTCGAAGTTGCCATTCAACCAAATCCAGCCCTGTGACCATTTCTGTAACAGGATGCTCTACTTGCAGGCGCGTATTCATTTCTAAGAAATAGAATTCACCTGATGCATCTAATAGAAACTCAACCGTTCCCGCCCCGACATAATCACATGATTTTGCCGCTGCAACAGCAGCCTCTCCCATTCGTTGGCGTAACTCTGGTGTCATCACTGGACATGGTGCTTCCTCAACTACTTTCTGATGACGGCGCTGAATCGAACAATCACGCTCAAATAAATGCACGTAATTTCCGTGGGTATCACCAAAAACTTGTAATTCTACGTGACGTGGTGCAATCACAGCTTTTTCAATAATCAACTCACCTGAACCAAATGCATTCTCAGCTTCTGAACGCGCTGTTTTTAAAGCTTCGAGCAAATCTGCATCTTGATGGACTAGACGCATTCCACGTCCACCACCACCTGCAGACGCTTTCACCATCAGGGGAAAACCTACTTTACGTGCCTGCTCAGCAAGAAAATCAATATCTTGTTGATCACCTTCATAGCCGGGTACACAAGGTACGCCCGCTTGAATCATGGCAATTTTAGATAGACGTTTACTCCCCATCAACTCAATTGCTGAAGCCGTTGGACCTATAAAAGTAATATTATTGTTGATACATGCTTGAGCAAAATCAGTATTTTCTGACAAAAATCCATAGCCTGGATGCACTGCATCAGCACCTGTTTTTTTACATGCTTCAATAATTTTTGTAATGGATAAATAAGATTCTGAAACTTTAGATTCACCAATAAATACAGCTTCATCTGCGACTTGAACATGTCGTGCATACTGATCAGCCTCAGAATACACTGCAACTGTTTTATACCCCATTTCTTTTGCAGTTTGCATTACACGAGCAGCAATCTCACCACGGTTAGCCACTAATACTTTTGAAAAAGCCATATGATCACCATTATTGTTTTTCTGAAACCTCCTCATTTCACTGAGGAGGTATTTTCCATTTTTTTACTTGGCTTTGAGTAAGCCAACAGCGTGATTAGTTATCCATCCAATTTGGATTACGTTTTTGAATAAATGCCATTGTCCCTTCCATACCTTCGGCACTATTGACTGCCTCCGCAAATTGCACTGCTGCATCATCCAATAATGTATTTAAGGGCTCGTTTTGTGCACGATGGATTAATGCTTTGGTTGCACGAGAAGCCAAAGGTGCAGTTCGTAAAATGAGCTCTAATGTCGCTTGGATGAGTTGTTCTAGTTCCATCGATGTATCTGCAACTTCGTGCACCACACCTATTCGCAATGCAGTTTCACCATTAAATCGACCACCCAATAAAGCTAAACGGCGCGCTTGCGTCAATCCAACACGCTTCACAACGAATGGTGCAATTTGCGCAGGTAAAATTCCTAAACCTGTTTCAGGTAGACCAAACTTGGCATCAGCATGCGCAATCGCAACATCAGAAACACATGCCAAACCAAAACCACCACCTAATACCGCACCTTCCAATACAGCCACTACAGTTTGCGGTGCTTGATCAACCAGTTCGATCATCGAACCAAAGACACGGTTAAAGTCGATATAAGGTTTATTACTTCCTACATTCATGGCTTCAGCACGAATACCTGCCATATCTTTAATATCACCGCCCGAACAAAAATGATTTCCATGACCACGGAAAACAACTGCACGAATTGAAGTATCATCTGCAATGGCTTTGAATACACTCATGATCGATTTGACCATATTGAGACTCATTGCATTTCTACTGGCAGGGCGGTTAAGCCAAATTTTTAGAATTGAACCTTCTTGTTCTAATTGAATACTGTCATCTTCTAAGATCTTATTCAGTGGATGTGAATAGTTCATACTCATACTCCTTATTTACGTTTACCCGGTAAGGTATCCATAAGTTTGCAGATGATGCCAAGCATGATTTCATCGGCACCACCACCAATCGAAACTAAACGCCCATCGCGATAAAATTGTGCAGCGGGGTTATCATTCATAAAACCATTACCACCCCAGAACTGTAAACAACTATCTGCAACTTCACGAGTTAAACGTCCTGCTTTTAATTTTGCCATTGATGCAATTTGAGTTACATCCTCACCCGCTATATGCAACTCACATGCACGGTAGTTCAATGCTTTGAGCGCTTCTACTTCTGTCATTAATTCTGCAAAACGGAAATGAATGTATTGGTTATCAATAAGTGGTTGACCAAATGTCGTACGCTCACGCGTGTACTGAATAGTCTTCTCGATACAGTTCAACATTCCGCCCATTGCATTGGCAGCACCCCACATCCGCTCTTCTTGGAACTGTAGCATCTGCATCATAAAGCCCATGCCTTCTGTACCGACTAAGTTACGTTGCGGAACACGCACATTGTCAAAAAATACTTGTGCTGTGGTACTTGAGCGCATTCCCAGTTTATCTAAAGGTTCAGAGAAACTAATCCCAGGCGTTTTCGCAGGTACCACAATCATCGATTTATTAAAATGCGGTTTGCCATCAGAGGTATTCGCCAATAAACAAAAAAAGTCAGCTTGGAGTGAGTTGGTGATCCACATTTTGTGACCATTGATGATGTAATCATCACCATCTTTGGTTGCTGTGGTCTTTAGCGCAGCCACATCAGAACCTGCTTGAACTTCAGAGACTGCAATCGCAGCAACCTTCTCGCCTGCAACAGCAGGTGTTAAAAATTCATCTCTTAGTTCTTTACTACCGAAACGTGCGATCGCTGGGGTTGCCATATCCGTTTGGACACCCATCGCAAGTGCAACACCGCCTGAGTTAATTGCACCTAACTCTTCTGCCACTACCAAATTGTAAGAATAATCCAGAGCCAAACCACCATTTTCTTCAGGCTTGCAAATCCCCAAAAGCCCCAAATCTCCCATTTTTTTGAAGACTTCATGAATGGGGAAGCGACCAGCGGCTTCCCATTCCGCAGTAAATGGGTTGATTTCATTTTCTACAAATTGGCGTGTTGTACGGCGTAAAGCATCGTGTTCTGAAGTGAATTTCATTGTTTTATCCTTAAATTTTAATTTTGTTGATCTATTTTTATCTCTTGCATATATTCACTTTTCAAAGAGATGAGCAATATCTTCCTCTATAGAAAGCTAGAACCGTGACACACCGAATCGTGTCGGGTTTAAGTCCCGTTTTTCAGCTTCATAAATAGTTTGTAATAAGAAAATAAGTACTTTACGTGTATCTCTTGGATCAATAATGCCGTCGTCATGCATCATTGCTGTGTTAAATAACGCAGTAGATTGAGACTCCAATTTCATCGCAGTACTTTGCTCTAAGAAATCTAGCATCTGTTCGTTCGGCTCCATGCCTGAAGCTTTCTGCTTTCCTTCAGCTACAATACGAAGTACTTTTCCTGCTTGAGCAGAGCCCATCACGGCAACGTGAGAATTTGGCCATGCAAAAATAAACTCTGGTCCAAGTGGACGACCACACATTGCATAGTTACCTGCACCATAAGAGCCATGGGCAATGATCGAAATTTTAGGAACAGTCGCATTTGCCACAGCTTGAATCAACTTAGACCCATGCTTAATAATGCCGTTTTGTTCCGCATCTGTACCCACCATGAAACCTGTGGTGTTATGTAAGAATAAAATCGGACGACGTGTTTGTTCGCATAAATGAATAAACTGAGCTGCTTTGGCTGCACCCTGTGGCGTAATTGGACCATTATTGGTAATGATCCCGATATGTAATCCACCAATTTGTGACCAACCACATACAGTATGTGAGTCATATTCATTTTTAAATTCAAAGAAATCTGAATCATCAACAAGACGGGCAATGATTTCTTTCATATCTAAAGGTTGTTTAGGATCACTTGGAATAATCCCCAACAACTCTTCTGCTGAGTAACGTGGCTCTTTATATTCAACGTTGAGCTTTTCAGTTTTTTCTTTCCAGTTTAAATGCCCAAAAATTTCACGTGCAATACGAATACCATCTGCATCATTTTCTGCTAAATACTCTGCAGTCCCTGCAACCTGTGCATGCATTTCTGCACCACCTAACTCCTCAGCTGTTGCCACTTCACCTGTCGCTGCGAGCAATAATGGTGGTCCCGCAAGTAACATTTCGGTTTGCTTACGGACAGTAATTACATAATCAGATAGACCCGGTTGATAGGCTCCACCTGCCGTTGCATTTCCATGAACCACAGAAACTTGCGGAATACCCATCGCTGACATACGCGCTTGATTAGCAAACGTTGTACCACCTGCTGTAAACACCTCAGCTGCATAATTTAAGTTGGCACCACCACTTTCAGCCAAAGTCACGATCGGCAATTTTTGCTTCATCGCAATTTGCTGTAACCGAAGTGTTTTATGCACTCCCATCGGTGCCATCGTTCCACCTTTAATTGCACTATTACTGGCGGTCACCAAACAGCGCACACCATTAACAAAACCAATGCCTGCAATGATGCCACCACCTGCATCTGATCCATCTTTATCATCATGCATGTTGTAGCCAACAAGACCACATAGCTCTACAAATGGAGAATCGGCATCAAGTAATAAACGTACCCGTTCATAGGGTAAAATTTTGCCTCTTTTTTCAAATTTGGCTTTTGCGGCATAAGAGCGTTCAACGCCCTTTTGTTGAACGGCACGTACTTCTTCCAATTGAGCAAGCAGTGCTTTTTTATTGGTTTCAAAAACTTCACTTCCGACTGTCACTTCAGATTGGAGTATCGTCATGATGGTGATCCTTCAAATTAATTACTTTTTATTTTTAATAACATCTGGAATAAATGCGCGATGGAATCCGTTAAACGATTCGCTATTTTTGGCATCTGATAATGGGTACATTCGTGTTCCTTGCGATGCAGCACCATCAATCCGCAACGTCACCCCTGATACGAACGCTGCCGCATCTGAAAGCAAATAGACAATCGCAGATGACACTTCTGACTCTGTTCCCATTCGTTGAAGTGGTACATTATTGGATAAACTTGGGATAATCACTTCTGCAAATACACCTGAGTAGGTATCCATTCCAGAGGATAAAATCCAGCCTGGTGCAACTGCATTCACTCGGACACCTGACTTACCCCATTCAACAGAAGCCGTTTTGGTCAAGTTATCCACACCTGAACGTGCTGCTCCAGAATGCCCCATGCCAGGCATACCGCCCCACATATCAGCAGTCATATTGACGATGCTGCCACCATTTTTTTCCATCCATTGGTTATACGCTTCGCGCATTAAATAAAACGTTGAATGCAGGTTATTTCGAATCACCGCATCAAAACCATTCGCTGAAATACTCTCTAATGGTGATGGAAATTGACCACCTGCATTATTCACCAAGCCATCTAAACGTCCGAATTTTTCAATGATTTCAGCAATCATCTCTTTGACTTGCTGTTCTTCACGGTTGTCACACACGATGCTGTGAACTTTACCGCCATCTTCAATGATTTCTTGGCTGACTTTATCGAGCTTTTCTTGCTTACGACCTGTAATCACCACTTGAGCACCCAATGCTGACAACTCATGTGCTGTACAGCGTCCAATCCCTGAACCACCACCTGTAATAATGATGACTTTGTCTTGAAATGCATCCGATCTAAATATGGAGTGATAACTCATCGTCTTATTCTTCCTTCCTGAATCTTTTCATTATTTTGATGTTGAGATGATTAAAATCACCTCAAACTGATTTAAATTTTTATGTAAATTTACTTGATCAGTGTTGCTGGAATTTTCACTGGCATATCAAGTAGCTGTTGTGCAAATGCTTTCCCTTGCGGATCAATACGCAGACTTGCAATACCACCACCACCTAAAGCATTTTCAAGCAATATATTCAGTGCATTCATACCAGGGAGTTCATATCGAATTACTTTATTAGTTTGTCCTTCAGCCGTTCCCTCAAATACATGTTTCATATATTCAGCAATGTTTTGCTCAGTCAGCGAAGCACGAATCCACGGCAAATATTCAGACTGACGTGCAATCACACCGATATTGCTGTAATTCCCTTTATCACCACTACGTGCATGTGCAACAGTAACCAGTGGTACTTCAATTTCCTGACCTGTCAGCTGAGCAATCTCACCCGCAGGCAAAGTATTCACATTAAGATCAGTGCCCTTTGGAATTTCCACACGATGTCGTTCACCATTGATATCCACTTCAATATTTAAATGATCTTTATCCACCAAGAAAGAAAATAGTTTAATCACAGGCGATGGTTTTGGACGACCACCGACAATTCCTGCAAGCGCAGGTGCCATGCCTGTTGAAGCTTGTGCAATCTCAGAAGCAAAGAACATACATGCCTCTTTAAACATATGTTTGACTGCAATTTTTACTACGACTTCACGGTTACCATGAATACGACGATGCGCACCATAGGTTGATTCTGTACCTAAAATTTCGACTGATTTTTCACTAAATGGCGGCACTGAGCGAAGTGCAAGAACACGCTCAACTTTGGTTAGAATCGCATTCGATACAGCAAGCGCTTTTTCTTCAGCGTCTTGACCCGCTAGCATAAAGCTAACTAATACACGGTTACCATCTGGATAAGTGGTGCTGACTTTGTATTGATTGGTTGGCGCTGTACCTGTCGCACCAGTCACCTTGACACGATGTTCACCGACTTGTTCCAATTTGACTTGGCTAAAATCAGCCGTTACATCTGGCAGTAAATATGCTTGAGGATGACCAATTTCATAAACAATTTGCTCTCCCACTGTACCAACAGAGACTAAACCACCTGTGCCTGCAGGCTTGGTTACAATGAAGCTACTATCGGCAGCAACTTCAACAATTGGAAAGCCCATATTGTCAAAGCCTTCAACCAAACGCCAATCAGTAAAATTTCCACCTGTACACTGAGCGCCACACTCAATCACATGACCTGCAAGTGAACCTTGTGACAGCTTGTCATAATCATCGAGTGACCATTGATATTCATGTAATAAAGGACCAAGTACCACAGCTGAATCAACAACACGCCCTGTAATCACAATATCTGCACCTAAATCTAGCGCATCACGAATCGCAACTGCACCTAGATAAGCATTACTACTTGCAACATGAGCAGGCAGATCTTCACCACTAAACATCTCTTTGGTATTTTTCTTTTGCAGTTCAGCGTGTTGATCCATTAAATCATCACCTAAAACCACTGCGACTTTTAAGTCTAAACCCGCATTGCTAATCACTTGCTGTAAAGCATCTCGACATGCCAATGGATTCACACCACCGGCATTACTCACCACTTTAATTTTTTTATCTGCAATTTTTTTAATCAGTGGCGTCATCACACGACTTACAAAATCAAGTGCGTAACCATGTGAAGGTTCTGTCATCTTTGCCTTTGCCATAATCGACATGGTGATTTCTGAAAGATAGTCAAATACCAAATAATTAATATCTGACATATGCACCAACTGGAATGCTGCCGTATTCGTGTCGCCCCAAAATCCTGAAGCACATCCAATTTTTACAACTTTTTGATCATCCTGATTAATCATCATTGCTTTCTCATTATTCTGTTTAGAATTTAAGCTTAACTTACCAAGCAAGCGCTTGGTTTGTAAAGTGCAAAATGTTATGATTATTTGCAAATGTGCTTAAAGCTGAATTCAAAGCAACAGTTTTAAAGGAATTTAATGATAAAAATAGGATAAAATAACAAGATGATTGCGACCTCTATAGAACAGATTCAACCGATAGCCTGCTTCGATGACACCCCACGGGGACGCTTACTGTTAGGCGCAGCTTACCTGTTTCATAAACAAGGCTATGCTAAAACTACCGTTCGTGAACTTGCCCAATTTATTGGTATTCAATCAGGTAGCTTATTTCACCATTTCAAAACCAAAGATGACATTCTCGCGCATGTGATGGAACAAACCATCATTTACAACCATGCTTGTTTAGAAAATGCGATTCAATGCTCTCATGACCCCGAACAACAACTCAAAGAACTAATCAGAGCGGAACTTCAAGCTATTTCAGGTGATACAGGATCGGCTATGGCAGTTTTGGTGTATGAGTGGTTTGCGCTATCACCAGAAAATCAGCAAAAGTTATTAAAGCTACGAAATGATTATGAAGGCATCTGGCTGAATGTCATTCAGACATTGCATGATCAAGGCAAAATTAAACATGATCCTTTTATTTGGCGTCGTTTAATCGGTGGTTCAATCGCATGGACCGTGACTTGGTACAATGTTGATGGCAAATTATCACTCGATCAATTGACCAATATTGTTTGGGATATGACACTCAATCAATCACCCTCTCTTACATAGAAAAATAGGTGACTTTAAAAGCCACCTATTTTCGATTCAATATGATTGAATTGCCAACTTTAGATCAAAACCCTAACTGACGGCTTGCTAAATCCTTCATGATTTCTTCAGCGCCACCGCCAATCATATTCACCTTCACTTCGCGGTAAATACGTTCAGATTTCATTCCACGCATAAACCCCATGCCACCCAACGTCTGTACCGCTGCATCTGCACAAAACTGCATCGTCTGAGTCGCAACATTCTTAAGCATACAAATTTGCGCGATCAATTCATTGCCTTGTAATTCAGGACGTCCCATTTTATATGCGGTATCTTCAAGCATGGTTCTCGTCATTTGTAATCGTGTCGCCATATCCACGAGTTTATGACGAACCACTTGATGATCAACCAAACGCTTACCAAATGTTTTTCGTTGTTGCGCCCACTCTAAAGCCTCTTCATAGCACACTTTGGCATAACCATAACTGCCCGCCGCCAAGAAAAAGCGCTCCATGTTAAAGTTATTCATAATCACAAAGAAACCCATATTTTCAGGTCCAATTAGATTCCTAGCAGGCACACGAACTTGATCAAAATGTAAATGTGCCGTATCAGACGCCCACCACCCCATTTTATCCAATTTATTTTTGGTAATCCCTGCTGAATGCGCATCGATTAATAACATCGAAATTCCATTAGGACCTTTAGCTTCAGGATCTGTACGTACTGCAACAGTATAGTAATCAGCTCGAATACCTGACGTGATAAATGTTTTCTCGCCCGTCACAATATAATCATCACCATCTTTAATAGCCTTTGTTTGCAAAGCAGCAACATCAGAACCACCACCAGGTTCAGTAATCGCTAAGGCTGATATTTTTTCCCCTGATAATATCTTAGGTAAAACTTCAGCTTTAATTTCTTCACTTGCAAAACTGTTGATCGGTGGAGCTCCAATCATATGTGATAGTAATGATGCAACTAAGCCTCCTGATGCACATTTTGCTAATTCAACACATCCTAACAATGTATAAAAGGCATCTGTTTCAGTTGTTCCACCATATTTTTCATCAAAACCAGATGCCATTAAACCCACGTCGGCTGCCTTTTTATAAAGCTCACGTGGAAATGTTCCCGCTTCATCCCACTCATTTACATATGGGCTAATTTCTTTTTCTACGAATTTTCTTACAGCATCAGCAAATGCAAAATGTTCATCAGTATAATAAATTGGATTGTATTGCATCAAATGTGTCCCTGAAATTATTTAAATCCTTCAGGTTCATACTGACATTTATTGTTAAATATTTAATAGCAAGAAACATCAATCTCTTAGCATTAATCAACAAACTTTCATTTCCAAAAATGAGCTACCGCCAACTAATGCTCACATCAACCGCCCTATAACATCATGTATTTAAATATCAATCTTTAAAATACAAGCCAATCTCTAGCTCATCTCAGTCTCTAATTCATATAATCTTCTGTTTTATTTAAATAATTGTTGATGTAATTAAAGTAAAACCATAGATATTTAAATAGCTCTAATCTGTTCAAAACTTTTGATTATTTATCATGATAATAAGACAATCATGAAAATAAATAGATTCACTAAAATTAACTATAAAGACTAAAAAATTCATAAAATATAGAATAATTGATGCAAAAATGTAGTTGACCTACAGTAATGATCATCAATACTATAAAAAGCATTTTTTACACCAGTAAAACCCAATAAAATATATTCTCATAATTAGGATAATATAATGACTCAACTTGCAAAAAATTGGATCAATCAAGAATGGTTAGATTCACCTATTCATACGACATCAATTAATCCAGCAACCTATGAAAAAATTGGCGAATATGCAGATGCGCAGTTAGATGATGCTCAAAAAGCGGTAGAAGCTGCTAAATTTGCTTTTAAAAATACAGACTGGGCTAATGATCGCGCTTTAAGAGCTCAAGCACTTTTTGAGCTTGCAGATGTATTTGAAAAATACACCTCTGATTTAATCGAAATTTTATCAACTGAAAATGGAAAAATAAAAGAAGAGGCCGCCTTTGAAGTAACAATGGTCCCATCAAAATTACGCTACTATGGATCATTAACACGTACCGAATACGGACGTGCATTAGAGCCAAAACCAGGTAGCTTTTCTATGGTTATCCGTCAACCTATGGGTGTTGCCGGAATTATTGTGCCTTGGAATTCACCAGTCGTGCTCATGATTCGCTCACTTGCTCCTGCTCTAGCAGCAGGCACGACAACTGTTATTAAAATGCCTGGGCAAACAGCGCAAACTAATGCCCTTATTTCTAAAATTTTCTCAGAAGTTAAATCACTACCCAAAGGTGTGATTAATTTATTTAGTGAATCAGGTGCAGATGGCTCAAAATTTTTGATTGAATCCCCTGATGTTCCAGTCATTAGTTTTACAGGAAGTACGACAACAGGACGTTCAATTTCCGCAACAGGTGCTCAACATTTAAAACGCTTTGGATTAGAGCTAGGCGGTAAAACACCGATGATTGTATTTAACGATGCAAACCTCGACATCACGATTCCTAAACTTGTTAAAGCTTTAACCGTATTTAGCGGTCAGTTTTGCATGACTGGATCACGTCTATTGGTACAAAAAGAAATAGCAGAAGAAGTTAAAAAACGTCTAGCTGTCGCAATTGAAAATGTAAAAGTTGGTCCCGCTGCAGACCCTTCAAGTGAAATGGGACCAATAATTGATAAAAAAAATGTAGAGCGTATTAATAATGTTGTAGAGAAAGCAATCAAAGAAGGTGCTCAAGTTATCGTTCGCGGTGGACCAGTGACAGAAGGTGAATTGACCAAGGGTGCATTTTATCGCCCAACTTTACTTGAAGTAGAAAATCATAGTCTAGATATCGTTCAACAAGAAACGTTTGGGCCTGTTTTAACGTTACATGTTTTTGAAACTGAGCAAGAAGCGGTTAAGTTAGCTAACGATAGTGAATTCGGGCTTGCAGCCAGTATTTGGAGCACTGATGTAAATCGTCCTCTACGTATAGCTCGTGAACTAGATGCAGGTACCATTTGGATTAATGATTGGGCGGTGATCTACGATGAGTTTGAAGAAGGTGGTTTTAAACAATCAGGTTTAGGACGTATGAATGGTGTAGGTGCTATGGATGACTTTATCGAATATAAGCACATTACGATAAGTATCGGCGTACTCTAAACCTTATTTATACTTTTTCACACTATCCGAATCTTCAGATTCGGATTTCCATTGTTATTCTTGTTTATTCTCAATTTTATTTTTATCGCACATAAAAAAACACCCCCTGTATGACAGGGGGTGTTTTAGGAATAATGAGCTGGCGATGACTTACTCTCACATGGGTAACCCCACACTACCATCAGCGCAAAGAGGTTTCACTTCTGAGTTCGGGAAGGGATCAGGTGGTTCACTCTTGCTATTGTCGCCAGCACAACTGTTTATGGATACTTGCTTAGGTCTTATAAAGTGCCTGAGCTTTCTACCAAATGAGTTATTAACAGATTATATCTGAGTTGAATATTGTCATACTAACGGGCTTCTGAATCAAGCTGTTTTGATGAATATCGAATCAATTGAGCTTTATACAACAACTGTTTGGGTGTTGTATAGTCAAGCCTCACGAGTAATTAGTATTGGTCAGCTTCACATATCACTATGCTTCCACATCCAACCTATCAACGTTGTAGTCTTCAACGGCTCTTTAGAGGACATATAGTCCTTGGGAAATCTTATCTTGAGGTAGGCTTCCCGCTTAGATGCTTTCAGCGGTTATCCCTTCCGAACATAGCTACCCGGCGATGCGACTGGCGTCACAACCGGTACACCAGAGGTTCGTCCACTCTGGTCCTCTCGTACTAGGAGCAGATCCTCTCAAATTTCCAACGCCCACGGTAGATAGGGACCGAACTGTCTCACGACGTTCTAAACCCAGCTCGCGTACCTCTTTAAATGGCGAACAGCCATACCCTTGGGACCTGCTTCAGCCCCAGGATGAGATGAGCCGACATCGAGGTGCCAAACACCGCCGTCGATATGAACTCTTGGGCGGTATCAGCCTGTTATCCCCAGAGTACCTTTTATCCGTTGAGCGATGGCCCTTCCATACAGAACCACCGGATCACTAAGACCTACTTTCGTACCTGCTCGACTTGTGGGTCTCGCAGTTAAGCGCGCTTTTGCCTTTATACTCTACGCGTGATTTCCGACCACGCTGAGCGCACCTTCGTACTCCTCCGTTACTCTTTAGGAGGAGACCGCCCCAGTCAAACTACCCACCAGACATGGTCCTCGCTCCAGATAATGGAGCAGAGTTAGAACCTCAATATTACCAGGGTGGTATTTCAAGATTGGCTCCACTCGAACTAGCGTCCGAGTTTCAAAGCCTCCCACCTATCCTACACAAGTAAGATCAAAGTTCAATGTCAAGCTGCAGTAAAGGTTCACGGGGTCTTTCCGTCTAGCCGCGGGTACACCGCATCTTCACGGCGAATTCGATTTCACTGAGTCTCTGCTGGAGACAGCGCCCCCATCATTATGCCATTCGTGCAGGTCGGAACTTACCCGACAAGGAATTTCGCTACCTTAGGACCGTTATAGTTACGGCCGCCGTTTACTGGGGCTTCGATCAAGAGCTTCGCTTACGCTAACCCCATCAATTAACCTTCCAGCACCGGGCAGGCATCACACCCTATACGTCCACTTTCGTGTTTGCAGAGTGCTATGTTTTTAATAAACAGTTGCAGGGGCCTGGTTTCTGTGGCTGTCAACCGCTCAGGAAGTAAATTCCATCACCGTCGACAGCGTACCTTCTCCCGAAGTTACGGTACCATTTTGCCTAGTTCCTTCAGCAGAGTTCTCTCAAGCGCTTTGGTCTACTCGACCTGACCACCTGTGTCGGTTTCGGGTACGATTCCTGTGTAACTGGAGCTTAGAGACTTTTCCTGGAAGTATGGTATCAGCCACTTCACTGCACAAGTGCAGCTTGCTATCAGTTCTCAGCATAGAGTACCCCGGATTTGCCTAAGATACATGCCTACAACCTTCCACCTGGACAACCAACGCCAGGCTGACTTAACCTTCTCCGTCCTCTCATCGCATTACACAGAAGTATTGGAATATTAACCAATTTCCCATCGACTACGCCTTTCGGCCTCGCCTTAGGGGTCGACTCACCCAGCCCCGATTAACGTTGGACTGGAACCCTTGGTCTTTCAGCGAGCGAGTTTTTCACTCGCTTTGTCGTTACTCACGTCAGCATTCGCACTTCTGATACCTCCAGCATACTTCTCAATACACCTTCATCGGCTTACAGAACGCTCCCCTACCACTTGCAATAAATTGCAAATCCGCAGCTTCGGCACATAGTTTTAGCCCCGTTACATCTTCCGCGCAGGCCGACTCGACTAGTGAGCTATTACGCTTTCTTTAAAGGGTGGCTGCTTCTAAGCCAACCTCCTAGCTGTCTATGCCTTCCCACATCGTTTCCCACTTAACTATGATTTTGGGGCCTTAGCTGGCGGTCTGGATTGTTTTCCTCTTGACTACGGACGTTAGCACCCGCAGTCTGTCTCCCGGATAGTACTCATTGGTATTCGGAGTTTGCATCGGTTTGGTAAGTCGGGATGACCCCCTAGCCGAAACAGTGCTCTACCCCCAATGGTATTCGTCCGAGGCGCTACCTAAATAGCTTTCGGGGAGAACCAGCTATCACCAGGCTTGATTAGCCTTTCACCCCTATCCACAAGTCATCCCCTGGCTTTTCAACGACAGTGGGTTCGGTCCTCCAGTTAGTGTTACCCAACCTTCAACCTGCTCATGGATAGATCGCCTGGTTTCGGGTCTACACCCAGCAACTAAACGCCCTATTAAGACTCGATTTCTCTACGGCTCCCCTATTCGGTTAACCTTGCTACTGAATGTAAGTCGCTGACCCATTATACAAAAGGTACGCAGTCACCGGACTCAATGCCGGCTCCCACTGCTTGTATGCATGCGGTTTCAGGATCTATTTCACTCCCCTCACAGGGGTTCTTTTCGCCTTTCCCTCACGGTACTGGTTCACTATCGGTCAGTCAGGAGTATTTAGCCTTGGAGGATGGTCCCCCCATATTCAGACAAGGTTTCACGTGCCCCGCCCTACTCGACATCATCATATAAGCCCTTTCGTGTACAGGACTATCACCCACTACGGTTGCACTTCCCAGAGCATTCCACTAGAACTTATATGACTTAATGGGCTTTTCCCCGTTCGCTCGCCGCTACTAAGGGAATCTCAATTGATTTCTTTTCCTAAGGGTACTGAGATGTTTCACTTCCCCTCGTTCGCCTCGTATGACTATGTATTCATCATACGATACCTGCCTTATGACAGGTGGGTTTCCCCATTCAGAAATCTCCGGATCACAGGATATTTGCCGCCTCCCCGGAGCTTATCGCAGGCTATTACGTCTTTCATCGCCTCTGACTGCCAAGGCATCCACCACATGCACTTAATTACTTGACTATACAACCCCAAACAGTCGTTT
>NZ_JCAKNC010000013.1:0-92089 GCF_059515925.1 Acinetobacter sp. CY81 | reverse complement strand
ATCTCATGGCTAAGGCTAAGTTTGAACGTAATAAGCCACACGTTAACGTGGGCACAATTGGTCACGTCGACCATGGTAAAACAACTTTAACAGCTGCGATTGCAACTGTTTGTGCTAAACAATTCGGTGGCGAAGCGAAAGACTACGCTGCAATTGACTCTGCACCTGAAGAAAAAGCACGTGGTATTACAATTAATACTTCACACGTTGAGTATGACTCAGTTATTCGTCACTACGCACACGTAGACTGCCCAGGTCACGCCGATTATGTTAAAAACATGATTACTGGTGCTGCTCAGATGGATGGTGCGATCCTTGTATGTGCTGCGACTGATGGTCCAATGCCACAAACTCGTGAACACATCCTTCTTTCTCGTCAGGTAGGTGTACCTTACATCGTTGTATTCTTAAACAAATGCGACCTTGTTGATGACGAAGAGCTTCTTGAATTAGTAGAAATGGAAGTTCGTGAGCTTCTTTCTACTTATGATTTCCCAGGTGATGATACTCCAGTTATCCGTGGTTCTGCTCTTCTTGCACTTAACGGTGACCAAGGTCAGTACGGCGAGCCAGCTGTAGTTGCTCTTGTTGAAGCGCTTGACTCTTACATTCCAGAGCCAGAGCGTGCTATCGATAAAGCATTCCTTATGCCAATCGAAGACGTATTCTCTATCTCAGGTCGTGGTACAGTAGTAACTGGCCGTGTTGAGTCTGGTATCGTTAAAGTAGGCGAATCAGTTGAAATCGTTGGTATCCGTGATACACAAGTAACTACAGTTACTGGTGTTGAAATGTTCCGTAAATTGCTTGACGAAGGTCGTGCTGGCGAGAACTGTGGTGTACTTCTACGTGGTACTAAGCGTGAAGACGTTCAACGTGGTCAAGTATTGACTAAACCAGGTGCGATCAAACCGCATACTAAATTCGATGCAGAAGTATACGTACTTTCTAAAGAAGAAGGTGGTCGTCATACTCCATTCCTTAACGGTTACCGTCCACAGTTCTACTTCCGTACAACTGACGTAACTGGCGCTATCGCTCTTCAAGATGGCGTTGAAATGGTTATGCCTGGTGACAACGTAGAAATGTCAGTAGAATTAATCCACCCAATCGCAATGGACCCAGGTCTACGTTTTGCGATCCGTGAAGGTGGTCGTACAGTTGGTGCTGGTGTTGTTGCTAAAGTAACTGCATAAGTATTAATTGTTTGAAAAAAACGCCTCTTTGAGGCGTTTTTTTTGATTTTATAAACAGTGATTGTCTAACAAAATTTTAGTCAGGCTGTCCTTAACTGATAATAATGTGACCTACACGGCGTTTAACAATAAAAACAATCTCCGTATTATAAAACTATAGACACAATAATCATAAAACTCGAAGTGAATAGCGTGATAGCAAGTTCACTAAATAGGAGTAGAGCAATGAATGCTAAGGTAAATATTTCGAATCGTGCGGGTGCATCATTCCCAGTTCGTCGTATGCAATTTGATTTTAATGAAGTTCCTGAATATTGGATGGATGGTTCGGCAGGTCTTACACATTTCATGACAGCTTTGTCGGCGCTTTTTCCAGCGGGTGAAAAATTCTTTATTGATAGTGTTCGTGCTGTACGTCAACACCCAGCAGTTAAAAATAATGAAGCATTACAGAAAGAAATTAGTGGGTTTATTGGTCAAGAAGCAATGCATACCCATGAGCATGCTGGATTTAATGCCTCAGCTGAAAAATACGGTCATAACGTATCACGCTTAGAAAAATATACGGATACAGTGATTCAATCATTTCGTAAGACAGCAGCGTTTGCAGGTAAACCTTTTGGTGTAAGTCAGCAAATGATTGATTTGATCGGAACTACAGCACTGGAACATTTTACGGCGACGATTGCATCAGAGCTTCTTCGTAATCAACATATTCAAGAGTTGATGACTGATGAAACCATGAAAACGATGTGGTTATGGCATGCAATTGAAGAAAATGAACATAAAGCTGTTGCTTATGATGTTTTCGAAGCCGTCTTTGGGCAAGGTCTTAAGGCATATGCTGTTCGTACAGGCGGTTTAGCCTTAGCGATGGTTATTCTTTTCTTTGTACAAAGCTATTTTGTCATGCGCTTGTTAAAAGACGATGAAAAGCTAAATCTTCAGTCACTTCGGGATATCTATACATATGGTTATAGTCCTTCTAAGGGAATTATTACTGGGATGGGTAAAGAAATGTTGGCTTATTTTAAGCCAGGCTTTCACCCTAATGATTTAGATACGGTTGATTTATTGAATGTTTGGAAAGCAAAATTAGGCTTCTAAGAATGTATTTTAGGAATTTTTGATTTTTAGGTTAGTGCTAGTTGGGTAACGGATGTTACCCTTTTTTTTTGCTTTGAAATTATGGATTTTAATCGTTGGGCATTTGAGATTAAAAAACTATAATCGGATTACATTTAAAATTCTTAAAGTTCTGATTATATGATTCGTAATATGCAAATGGTCGATGTTCCAAAGGTTTTAGAAATTGAACAAAAAGTTCAAAGTCATCCCTGGACAGAAAATCAATTTAAACAATCTGTAGATTCGTATTCGAGTACTGTGATTGAGCATCAGGGTGATGTAGTCGGTTTTTGTATTTTACAACCTGTTGTTGATGAGGCTAATTTGTTGTTAATGGCGGTAGATCCTTCCATGCAAGGAAAGGGGTTGGGTTATCAGTTGTTAGAACAATCATTACAATTACTTAAAAATGATCCTGTACAAATTTTTTTAGAAGTACGTGAAAGTAATGTTGCAGCTATTGCGCTATATCAAAAATCAGGCTTTCATCAAATTGATGTCCGCAAAAACTACTATCCTAAAGCGGGAGGTGGTAAAGAACATGCGGTGATTATGGTGAAGATGTGCAGTGATAATTTTGCAGATTTATTTAAAATGTAAATGTATTAAAAATAGCTAATGACGGATTGAACATTATTTCACAATAAAGCTTTCCCACTCAGATGGTAGGGTGGTCATCAGCATTTGTCCAAGATGTTTGATCTCTTCAGCGCTCAACTTGCGATTAATCAATCGCCATTGCCCATCCAAAAGCACTTCAAAAGGTGAATACTGTGATTTGTAGTTCATTTTTTCAGAGTGGGGAACCCAATAGCCTAAATATAAGTAGCTCTGTAATTTAGATTGGACGTATTCGATTTGCTTCAGAATGGCGAAAACACCGAGTGAGCGACGATTTTCATTGGGATCAAAGAAGGTATAAACCGCTGAGATGCCATCATCTAAAATGTCACAAGTTGAAACGCTTATCAGTTGGTTATCTTTCCAAAGTTCTAAGAAAAAACTATTACTACAGCTATGGATGAGGAATTTTTCAAACTGATCATAGCTGGGTGGGTACATATCGCCATCTGCATGACGCTCAATAATGTAACGCTCATACAGTTGATAATGGATGTCTGTGGCATCTTTAGGAAGGCTGATACGAACTTCAAGATCTTGATTACGCTTCCATGCTTTCTTTTGTTGGCTGTTCATGACAAAGGAATTTACAGGCACTCGACTTGAAAGACACTGTCGACATAAGTGACATTCTGGACGATAAACAAAGTCCCCACTGCGTCTAAAACCAACACGTGATAGTTCAGAAAGTGTCACAACTTCAATTTTATGTGCAGGATCGAGGAAAACCATTCTGGCAGATTTTCCCGCTAAGTAACTACAATCATGGGGTGGGGTGATGTAGTACTGTAGATCATTCAGTTGGGACTTTGGTTGATATGAATTCATGTTGATCGTCCCTCCTATTTATTTATCCAATGCTTTTCGTATGTTCTATTGATTCATCAAGCACTGTGAAGTTGCTATTGTTTTACTTGAAAATACACTGTCTTGATATTTTTGCCAATCGAGTGAAGGGGCTTTTATTACATCTTGTAACGATATTAAGTAGTCTTGGCGAGAAATTGTACTGGCACCTAAACTCAGTAAATGATCATTCACCAATTGGCAGTCTATCCACGGTAATTGATTTTCTTGAGCAAAGAGCATGAGGCTGTAAAATGCCATTTTTGACACGTCTGTTTCGGTGCTAAACATGGATTCGCCAAAGCACCCTTTGCCTATACTGACCCCATAAAGTCCACCGACTAATGTGTCATCTTTATTCCAGACTTCTACACTATAAGCAAAGCCAGCTTTGAACAGTCGGCAGTAACCTTGGATAATATCTTCACTGATCCAAGTCTCATCAGCATAGCTACGAGGGAGTGAGCAAGATCGAATGACTTGTTCAAAGTTTTGATTAAAAGTGATTTTATAATCTAACTTTTTCATAGTTCGGATTAAAGATTTACTGGGTTGATAATCACTTGGGCGAATGATGCATCTTGGCTCTGGGCACCACCAACAAATCGGTTCACCTTCCGAGAACCACGGGAATAATCCATGTGTATAGGCTTCATATAGGGTTGAGGGAGAAAGATCTGCACCTATACAGATAAGACCTTGTTCATCTGGATCTGATTCAATTGGGTCGGGAAATATGAATTCTGAAGCTGGTAATGTCATACAAATAGTAAATCTAACAAAAAAATATTGAATGAATTAAACCTTAATTATGAATATTTAGAAAGAATAGAACTTCACCGAAATACATTCAGGCGATGTGTTAAGAATTTGCCAGAACATTTGCAAAATGGTGTGGTTTTAAAATGCGGTAGGGTTCTTAATAAAAATGTCTAAATAAAATAAAACCACCCGAAGGTGGTTTTATTTTCAGCTTATTAGAGTTAAAGATTAATTATCTAAATACTTTTCCGCATCAAGTGCAGCCATACAGCCTGAACCTGCTGATGTGATTGCTTGACGGTAGATATTGTCTGCAACATCACCTGCAGCAAAAACGCCTACTACAGATGTCGCTGTCGCATTGCCTTGAGTGCCACTTTGAACTTGGATATAACCATCACGTAGTTCAAGTTGACCTTCAAACATTGACGTATTTGGTTTATGACCAATAGCAACAAATAAACCAGTCACATCAACATCTTGTTGAGTTGTATCAACAGTCGATTTAAGACGTACACTTGTAACACCTGATTCAGAGTTACCCAGAACTTCTTCAACTTCATGATTCCAGATGATGCTGATTTTGCCTTCTTTTTCTTTTGCGAAAAGATGGTCTTGAAGGATTTTTTCAGAGCGTAATTTGTCACGACGATGAACGAGTGTTACATGAGAGGCGATATTCGAAAGATATAACGCTTCCTCTACAGCTGTGTTACCACCACCAACAACCATGACTTTTTGGTTTTTGTAGAAGAAACCATCACAAGTTGCACAAGCACTTACACCTTGACCCATATAAGCCGCTTCAGACTCTAAACCAAGATATTGTGCAGTTGCACCTGTTGCAAGAATGAGCGCATCACAGGTGTATTCTTCCATGTCGCCTTTTAATACAAATGGGCGTACATTCAAGTCAACTTCATTGATGTGATCATAAACCAATTCAGTACCAAAACGTTCAGCATGTGCTTGCATACGCTCCATCAATGCAGGGCCTGTTAAGCCTTCAGGATCCCCCGGCCAGTTGTCTACTTCAGTCGTTGTAGTTAATTGACCACCCAACTGCATACCTGCGATGAGTGTTGGTTGTAAGTTAGCACGTGCAGCATAAACAGCAGCGCTATAACCAGCAGGGCCAGAACCTAAAATGATTAAACGTGAGTGACGAGCGCTCATGCGAGTCTTCCTTATATCATGCTAAATATCGATTTTGATCAAATTATACGTGAAAGTTTGTGAAAGATGTGTCGATTAGATGTGGATTATATTGATCATCTAAATCGAATTGAGCTATATAGTGTTGAGCTATAGTGAAGTTAACAAGTAACTGTAACAATGTTGCATCTTTTTTTTAATAAGAAGTGCATAATATAAAGTTTTCTTCTATGAAGAAAACGATTCAATCAAACATTAAAAATTAATGAATAAGCTTCTACAGGACAATCTATGACTGCGGTGTCAAGTGTATATGCACAGCGCTTAATTTTAACATTCTTCTTGATTTCATTTGGTATTTACCTGTTTTTAGCAACAGTCACGTATACACCTTTTGATCCAGGATGGATGCATCTTTCAAGTGATACACAGCACGTTTCAAATGCGAGTGGTGTGGCAGGGGCTTGGATTGCAGATTTATTGTTTGGTTTTTTGGGTTGGGCAAGTTTATTGATCCCAATCTACTTATTTATTGAAGCCATTCAGGTATGGTGGCCACGTAGTTTTCTAAACCCTCCATTTCGTTATGCTGCACAGTTCTTCATCTTGCTGACGACAGCAAGTATGGCGTACTTATTTTGGAATGTACCCGCAGATACTTTGACCAATGCTTCAGGTGGTATTATTGGTTATGAGTTGGGGGAGAGTCTTAAAAATTTATTAACCATTTATGGTGCAGTTATTTTTCTTGTTGCTCTGACCTTAGTGTTGTTTACATTGGCATTTGGGATTCAATGGAATCGCACTTGGGCAACGTTAAAAGCTACACCTGCATACTTACAAGATTTATTTTATAAAAATGTCCCTGATACCGAATCAGCTTATGATTTGACCAGTCCTAAAGCACCGCATGCAGTTCATAAAAAGCCAGTTGAAAATATTCATGAGCAAGAAGATTTGCAACAAGAGCTCAATGAAACAGTTGCTTCTACACCTGTAAAAGATAAACGTAGTGAGCAAGTTGCTGAACGATTATTTCAAGATGTGTTGTACAAAGAACAGCTGGCTCAACAGATGGTTGACCCTGAAGATGAGGCTGAGTTCGAAAAGACATTGGAAAAGGCACATCGTTTAGAGCAAGACACGCAACGTGTAGTACCCACAGGTGAAGTATGGAAAGCATTGCATCAGCAAAATGATCACAAACGCGATATTGATGAATTGCTCAGAGCTGCTGAAGATGATTTAGAGCCTAAACCTTTTACGGCACATGGTGCATCATCTGCGACTCAATCTACCAATACAGGTCATACAAGTGAGCGTAAAGATCATTTAGATTGGAATGATGATCAAGTTTTTGATGAGCTTTTGGCGGTCGTGCCGAATGAGCCTCAAGGGATTCATACGCCATTTAACACAGATGAAACTCGCGTAGATAATGCTGTATCTAAAAATGATGCGATGACGTTTGAAGAAACAAATCAAATTCCTTTGACTGTAGTAGGGCACGGAATTGCCCAAGCAGCTTCTGCTCCATTGGCTAGTTCAAATGCTCGAACAGAAAGCTTAGCTGCTGAACTTGATGATTTGGCACTTCTCGCAGATGATGAGTTTTCAAAATATGATGCTGACCGTCGTGATGCACAATCTTTTGAGCATGATCATTTTGAAAATCAACCTGTATCGAATCGAGTTGAAAATACTTCTATTGCTAAACCTAATCCTTTGGCTGAATCTAGGCTAAGTAGTTATGCTCAATCGACACCTTTAGTTCGTGCCTCGATTCAAACCGAATTGCCAAAATCTCCAATTGTCTCTGAAGAAGAAAAACGACGTGTTGCTTCAGATAAAGATGCTTTTAGAGAAGCATGGCAAGAGACAACGGGTAAGGTTGAGGAAGAAAGCAAACTCAATGATGATTTTGATCTGGATGCACCGCTCACAGATGCATTTGGGCGCCCAATGTCTCGGTCGATGCAAGTTGCACAAAGACGTAAAGATCTGCCTACACTTCCGGGTTTAGAGATTCTTGATAAAGTAGATCCAAATAAGAAAGTCAATTTCACTGAAGAGCAACTGGCACGTTTATCTGAATTGTTAGAAATTAAACTACAAGAGTTTAATGTTAAAGCTAAAGTGATCGAAGCTCAGCCAGGTCCAGTGGTAACACGTTTTGAATTGGATTTAGCACCAGGTGTTAAAGCATCGAAAGTAACTAACATCTCTCGTGATTTGGCACGTTCAATGTCAATGGCCTCTGTTCGTGTCGTTGAAGTGATTCCTGGAAAGCCGTATATCGGCATTGAAGTTCCTAACTCGACACGTGAAATGGTTCGTTTAATTGAGTTGCTCGAAACACCTGCATATCGTGATCCGAATGGCTTAATTTCAATGGCGATGGGTAAGGATATTTCAGGTAATCCAGTATTAACTGATCTTGCGAAAGCACCCCATATGTTGGTGGCAGGAACGACAGGTTCAGGTAAGTCCGTGGCAGTAAATGCGATGATTTTATCGACTTTATTGAAATACACGCCTGATCAATTGCGCTTAATTCTGATTGATCCTAAACAGCTTGAATTAGCAAACTATAATGATATTCCGCATTTGTTAACGCCAGTTGTTACAGATATGAAAGATGCTGTGAATGCATTGAATTGGTGTGTAAATGAGATGGAACGTCGCTATAAGCTCATGTCTTTCTTAAAAATTCGTAAGTTGTCTGACTATAACCGCAAGGTTGAGGAAGCAATTGCTAATGGTGAAGATCTGATTGATCCGACATGGAAGGCAAGTGATTCCGTTGTGGGCGAGCGAGCACCTCGTTTAGAGCCATTACCTTCGATTGTTATTGTTGCCGATGAATTTGCTGACATGATCATGCAGGTTGGTAAGAAAGCTGAAGAAATGATTACACGTTTGGCACAGAAGTCTCGTGCAGCGGGGATTCATTTATTACTTGCAACGCAACGTCCGTCAGTAGATGTGATTACAGGCTTGATTAAAGCCAATATCCCAACACGTGTTGCATTGCGTGTAAACAGTAAGATTGACTCTCGTACCATCTTAGATGCGGGTGGTGCAGAAGATCTACTTGGCCATGGTGATATGCTATTTTTGGGGCCAGGTAAGATTGAGCCTGAACGTGTACATGGTGCGTTTATTTCAGATGATGAAGTGAACCGTATCTGTGACGCATGGCGTGAACGTGGTTCTCCTAATTATGTGGATGAAATTCTAACGCCTTATGATGAAGAGCCAACGTCGCGTGGATTTGAAGATGGAGATGGCGGTTCAGATCGTGATGCTTTATATGATCAATGTGTTTCATTTGTTTTAGAAACCCGTAAAGCTTCAACCTCATCTTTACAGCGTAAGTTTAGTTTGGGTTATAACCGAGCAGCTCGAATTATCGATCAAATGGAAGAGAACGGTATCGTGAGTGCGATGGGTGCAAACGGCAAGCGTGAAATTCTCGTTTAGATTGCTGATAGACACTTATTATAAAAAAACCTGCGTAAGCAGGTTTTTTTATGAATCAAAGAAGAAGGCTTAAGCAAATTTAGCCAAAACTTCTAAGAATCCATCTTTCTGACGTGGGAAAGTTGCGATCACATCGTGGATGCGCTGACCTTCGGGGCTTGTTGCATTGACATCACGACCGTCAGCAACAAACTGAGTCAATAAGCGTTCATAGTCAAATGGACGCATGTGTTTGAATGCATGGTATAGCACGTGAAAATCAGCATTTACTCCTTCAGGAGGAAGCTGAGTTAAATAGGCAAATACACGCTCATCTGACCATTCTTCATTGAACGTCGCTGGTTGAGATAATGCCATGGCAATCTCCTCGTAAATACTGATAAATAAAAAGGCAAAATATGGCGGATATTCAAACGTAGTTGCTTAACCTAGCGGATTCGAAGCTTAACTTCTTATCCTACATTTGGGTAAAACAGCTGTTTGCTATTCCAGTCCACTCGAAGTATAACTTCTCGTCTTGCGACTGGGCGAAGTAATACTTCGCTGATCCGATCTCATATTTTGCCTTGATTCAATTTGCTTGACTAATCAATAATCAGATTAACGTTCTTCAGGCAAATTGATATTCATTTCTAACATTTCTAAATTCGCTTCAGAACGAACAGACATTTGAATGTGTTGTTCATCTACACCACGAACATAGCGATTGACCACTTGCATAATTTCTTTTTTCATTTGGTCAATTTTTTCTTGGCTCAAGCGTTTACCCAAACCTTGTTCTGAGGCAACGATTACTTTCAAACGGTCTTTCGCTGTTTGAGCGCTTGATGGTTTGTCATCGCCGTTAAATAGCTTACTCCAAAATCCAGCCATAATTACGCTCCAAATAGTCGTGCTAACCAACCCTTAGGCTTCACCGTAATATGACGGTAAGGGCGATCTTCACCGAGAAAACGAGCAACTAAGTCATCATAAGCCTGACCTGCTTCAGTGTCCGTGAATAGAATCACAGGTTTACCTTCATTAGACGCTTGAAGGACAACTTCACATTCAGGAATAACACCTAAAGTTGGCACACGTAAAATATCTTTTGAAATATCATCAATTGTTAACATTTCTTGTTTATCTGCACGTTCTGGATTGAAGCGTGTGATACACAAGTGCTTACGAATACGTCCTTCGTTGTTTTCAACTTTTTTGGTTTTGCTATCGAGCATACCAATAATACGATCTGAGTCACGGACTGAAGAAATTTCAGGGTTGGTCACGATGATCGCTTCATCTGCATGGTACATTGCTAGAATTGCACCGCGCTCGATTCCAGCAGGTGAGTCACAGATAATGTAATCAAACTCTTGTGAAAGCTCATCCATCACGCGAGCAACGCCTTCGTCTGTTAAGGCATCTTTGTCACGAGTTTGTGACGCAGGTAAAATATAAAGATTTTCAATTTCTTTATCACGAATAAGTGCTTGCTGAAGGCGGGCTTCGTTATTCAACACATTCACAAAATCATAAACAACGCGACGTTCGCAACCCATGATCAAATCAAGGTTACGTAAGCCTACGTCAAAATCGATAACAACAGTTTTGTGGCCACGTAGGGCTAAGCCTGTTGCAAAAGATGCGCTCGTAGTTGTTTTTCCTACGCCACCTTTACCTGATGTAACGACAACAATTTTCGCCACCGAATCCACTCCTGTTATGGTTTACTCCTCATTTAATAATGAGGTTATTAGGTGTTTATTTATACATTAAAATTCTAAAGGTTCAAATACCAGCTCTTGACTGTCATTTAAATAGATATGTACGGGTTTTTTAGCTACATGCGCTGGAATGTCATCTGCAACACAATATGTTCCTGCAATTGAAACCAATTCTGCTTCTAAAGAATGGCAAAATATACGTGCTGCATGGTTACCACCTGCGCCGGCGATGACTCTACCACGGACACTACCATAAATATGTATATTTCCTGAAGCAATTACTTCTGAACCACTGTTGATCCCTGCGCTAGAGATGATATCGCCATGGTCTTGAACCAAACATTGACCTGTACGCAACACTTCATTGTGATATGAAGTAATATGTTTGGCTGTTTTTACAGGTGCTTGTTGAGTAGTTGAAGCAGATTGTTGGGTTGTGTCTTCTACTTTTGATTCAACCACTTGTTCTTTGGTTGCTTTAATTCGCTGTAATGGACGATCAGCAGCCAATACAGGGAACTGAATAGAGCGTGCTTCATCACCCATTAAGCCATCCACTACAGCCATAGGTTGTAAATCAAGGCTAACAAGAAGTTGAATTAAGGCAATAAGCTCTTGTTCTACGGTAGTATCCAAAATAACAAGCGCACCTTGATAAGAGGTTTCGCTCATCATATCAGTGAGCTGTTGGCGGATAACTTTGTGATCATTGGTGTCAAAGGTTATTCGGGTGAAATTAACCATTCTGCCGGTAATCCGAATATCAGCCATAATTTTTCCTTAAATCCTTCGTATTGTTCCGTCGAAGTTAAAACAATTAAATTTTGCAAATGCTAGATCAATTTAGATGAATTCACTAGCGAAGATACAAATAATTTCAATGAATTGGCTATTCTTTGAGTTGATCATTTTTTTCAAGTTGAATTTGCCATTGTTTTACTGCAACTTGTTTTCTCAGTGATTCTAAACTTTCATACACTACAGATTCAACTAATTGTTCAAGTGCATGATTTTCAATATTCATTTGACTGACTTTTTCAGCAATGAGTTGATAGTGTGTATTTGGCTTTGTAGTTGTCCCATCAATAAAAGGCTGAATCAGACCTTGGGTAATATTTTCACCCAAATGCTGTCCAATACTATGGATTTGTTGCTCAATTCGTCCGCCAACAATTGGAATAAGTCGCAAAAGTTGTGTTAATTCAGGCGTATCTTCAATTGCTTTAATCACCACTTGACCCACACTGTCTGAGATGGTTTTTTGTTGAGACTTTAACTCAACAGCCAAAGTTTCTTGTAATACTTGAGTCAACGTAGTGGCAAACATTTGACGATGATGATCGACGAGATCATGAATAATTTTTTTATGCGTTGAGCTGGTATCTAATTCTGTTTTAACACTATCGATGACCGTTATTACAACGCGATCCGAAAGTTCTTCCATAACCACTTGATAGTAGAAGTTTAACTGTCTGAGCATGCTGTTCGGCACGACTTTATAGCCCAATTCATGGAGGCGGTAGGCGATGATACCTGCACGAATTAATCTCAGAAAACGGAAGTAGGGGTGAATCGCAACAATTTCGTACCAATGTATAAATGGGAAAAAGAACCAACGTTTATGGTGTTTTTGTACAATTGCGATGAACCATCGAATCCCTAATTCAGCAATCAAGAACGTAATGAACCAGCTCTCAGTTTTAATGACCCAAGGATTCAGTTCAGCTTTGTAATATTGCAATACTTGTGTGAGTTGAATTTGCTCGAATACCCAAGCGCCAAAATTACTCATTAAAAAAGCATTGGCACTGATACAGATAATATTGATGACAATAAGAACCATCATAAAAATATCGTATGCTATATAGAGTTTCCACGTCAGCGTATCGTGTGGAATGGCATCAAATCCTGTTTTTTTCTTATTTTTCCTTACATTCATAGCAGTATCTTTAACAGTTTAAACATCAAAGTGAATTATAAGGTCAATTTTGATCAAATGAAAAAAATTGAAACCTTATCGCAGACTATGTACTAAATTTTTGTTTGAGCTCACTGATCAATTGATCCTTTTCAGCCCAAAGTTGATCTACCCATTTTTGGAAGCGTTCACGATATTCAGCATCATCTTCATAATTGCCACCTCGTACCCAATCTGGAATCTCAATTTTACGTAGATTTACTGCAATTTGAGAAACGCCACCCAGCCAAAAGTCGCCATAATCAGGCACACCATCAGGATAAACAATAGTCATATCAACCAAGGCATCAATTTCATTTTCTAGAATACTTAAGGCTAAGGCTAATCCGCCAGCTTTGGGTTTTAATAAATTTCTATAAGGAGAGTTTTGTTTGGCGTGTTTTTCAGGTGTGAATCGAGTGCCTTCTAAATAATTTAATAAAGTGAAAGGCTGACTCAAGAGTTGTTCACATGATTTACGTGCTTCTTCAAGATCACGAAATTTTAATTCTGGATTCTTTGCAATTTGCTCTTTGGTATGACGTTTCATCATGGGGAAGCCTAGAATTTTAAAAGCTTGCCCAACAAATGGAATGAAGATCAGTTCCCATTTTGTGAAAAAACGCGTTAAAGGCATACGGGTTAAACCAAAATATTGGTTAACGGTTGTATCTACCCAGCTTTGATGATTACAGGTCATCAAATACCGACCTTGCATTGAAATTTCAATTGAGTCATCAATACTGATATGCCATGTCAGTTCAGGCAATACATGTTCAATCAGCCAGTTATTAACACCAATCCAATTATTCGCAATTTGAATATTGGTTTCATCTATCTTTTTCGATTTTTTAACCAGCTTGGTTAGTCCTAACGTCAAAATGGCAGGACCAAGCGTGAATGTACTGGCTGACATTGCAGAGCCAACTGCTAAACCTTTGGAAATTTTTTTTAGAAGAGGTTGTTTTTGTGCTTCAGCGTCCATTGAATAGTCCTAAATTACATGGATAAAGTATCTAGAAGAAAGATCTATAATGACTGATTGATTGCCGAAAAAGCAACATTTAGCAACTATGTATAAATTATGTGGGTAACTTTACAAAAGATAAAACTAAATATTACAAATACACTTTAATCTGTTTATTATTAGGCAAATAATAGCGGTTATAGTTAGACCGTGAAATATTTCTACTTATACAAAAAAACACAACGAGGAGGCACATCATGCGTGCACTAGTAATCTCAACTGTAGTCGGGGCGATGGCACTTACTGGTTGTCAAAATATGGAATACGATAAAGCGGCAATCGGTACTGGTATCGGTGCTTTATTGGGTGCTGGTATTGCTTACTCAAATGCTGATAAAGATAAAATGGGTCAAGCAGCAGCAATTGGTGCTGTAGTTGGTGCGGGCGCAGGTGCTTTACTTGACCGTAAAGAAAAGCGCCTTCGTGAAGAATTACAAGGTACAGGTGTTGATGTAAACCGTAATCCAGATGGTTCAATCAACATGGTTATGCCAAGCGTAACATTTGCTACGAACTCTTCTACAATCCAAGGTCAATTCCAAGGTGCGTTGAACGATGTAGCTAAAGTACTTCGTGAAGATGGTACAGCAAACCAATTGGCAATCGTTGTTCATGGTCATACAGACAATACGGGTTCTGATGCTGTAAACAATCCATTGTCTCAGAACCGTGCAAATTCTGTGAAGAACTACTTATCAGCTCAAGGTATTTCATCTAGCCGTATTACTGCACGTGGTTATGGTTCAACTTCTCCTGTAGCGGATAACTCAACTGCTTCAGGTCGTGAACAAAACCGTCGTGTAGAAATTTCTGTATATCAAACTAAGTAATCTTTAGAGATATTGCTTCAGATATATTGATTGAAATAAAAAACCACCCTCGGGTGGTTTTTTATTGGCTGACGTTAAAGTTGACTGATAATTTTTTCAAATCGTTAGGCAACTGCGTGTCAGATGACTATAATCGAGCGCTGAAAGAAGAGAGGATTAACTATGTCAGCTGCAAGTCATTTGAACGACAAGCAACTTGAAGCCATGAAATACACTCAAGGACCCTTGTTAGTACTTGCTGGTGCTGGTTCAGGTAAAACCTCCGTAATTACGCAAAAAATTGCGTTCCTTGTGAAGCAGTGTCGTATTCCTGCACATCGTATCACCGCGATGACATTTACCAATAAAGCTGCCCGCGAGATGAAAGAGCGTGTTAGTAAGCTGTTGGGTAAAGAGGATGGGAAAGGCTTATCCGTTTCGACATTCCATACATTTGGTTTGAACTTACTTCGTTTAGAACTTAAACATACACCACTCAAAAATAACTTTTCTATTTTAGATGCCGATGACTGTAAACGGATTTTGATGGATCTGATGCATCGTGACAACTTATCGGGTGCTGAAAGTAAAGAGCTGATTGCCAAAGCAATGAAAATGATTTCAGATTGGAAAAATGATCTGATTTTGCCTGAACAAGCACATAACACTTGTGAAACGCAGGAAGATGTTCAGTTTGCTCATTTATATCAATTGTATGAGCGAAATTTACGTGCTTATAACGCAGTTGATTTTGATGATTTGATTGTGATGCCAACACGTCTTTTACAAGAAAATGCTGAAGTTCGTGATAAATGGCAAAACCGTGTTCGTTATCTTTTGGTCGATGAGTATCAAGATACCAATACAGCACAATATATGTTAGTGAAACTTCTTGTGGGTGTGATGGGACAATTCACCGCTGTAGGTGATGATGACCAATCCATCTATGCTTGGCGTGGAGCAAAGCCTGAAAATATGGCGCTTCTTAAAGAGGATTTTCCTAACTTAAAAGTCATTAAACTGGAGCAAAATTACCGTTCAACCAGTCGTATTTTAAAAGCGGCAAACCATGTGATTGAAAATAATCCGCACATTTTTGATAAGAAGTTGTGGAGTGATAAAGGGCATGGTGAAGTAATCCGAATTATTACTTGTCGTAATGATGATGATGAAGCGGAACGTGTTGTTAAAGACTTACTGACACATAAGCTCATGAATGGTAAAAGCTGGAAGGACTATGCGGTGCTTTACCGTGGTAACTTTCAGGCACGTGTATTAGAAACACAATTACGCCAAATGCAAATACCCTATAAATTATCGGGTGGTCAGTCATTCTTTGGTCGTGCTGAAATTAAAGATGTGATGAGTTATTTACGAATCATTATTAACCCTGAAGATGATAGTGCTTTTTTACGCATTATTAACACGCCTAAACGTGCAATTGGTCCTGTGACGCTTGAAAAGTTAGGTCTATTTGCACAAGAGAATAACCTCTCGTTATTAGCCGCAGCGAGCGATCAGCGTCTTACAATGGTGATGCCGAAGAAGGCAACGTCTCAATTGGCTGAATTCGCAGAGTTTATCAATAATTTCACGCGTGAACTTTTAGACGATGATGAACCTGTGCCTAAAATTCGTCAGATGATGATGGAGGCGGGCTATATCGATTATGTGAAAGAATCTGCTGCAACACCTGCGCAAGAGAAAACCAAACTCGATAATATTGAAGTGCTCTATAGCAGTATTCAAAGTTTGATTAATCGTGCCGAAGATGTTGATGAAAAGAATATCGAAAGTGTGATCCGTAAAATGGTGCTACTCGATATGCTCGAACAACAGCAAGAGGACGAAGATCTAGATAAGGTTAATTTGCTGACTCTGCATGCTTCTAAAGGTTTGGAGTTCCCATTTGTTTATATTATGGGGCTTGAAGAAGAACTATTGCCGCATAAAAATTCCATCGCTGCTGAAACTATCGAAGAAGAGCGCCGTTTAATGTACGTAGGCATCACACGTGCAAAACAAGGACTTACTTTAACCTTAGCAGAACAGCGTAAAAATGGCGGTCAAATGAAGCAAATGACGCCGAGTCGTTTCTTAGATGAGTTGCCTCAAGATGAAGTGGATTGGTTAGGACGTAAGAAAAAACTGGCAGAAAATGTCGACCCTAAACTTCAAGCACAACAGTATTTGCAAAATTTAAAAGCATTATTAAAGCGTTAATGATCATTGTAAGAATGATTAAAGCGTCAATTTATTTTAGACAATAGGATTCCGAATGAAAGTTCAAGTTAAAGTTTTAGATCAACGTTTGGGTCAAGAATGGCCTTTACCAACGTATGCAACAACAGGTTCTGCGGGTTTGGATTTACGTGCTTGTGTGGAAGAAGCGATCCAAATTGAACCAGGTCAAACTGTTTTGGTTAAAACAGGGATGGCGATTTATATCCAAGACCCGCAATATGCAGGTTTAATTTTACCGCGCTCTGGTTTAGGTCATAAGCATGGCATTGTATTAGGTAATTTGGTTGGTTTAATCGATTCTGATTATCAAGGTGAGTTGATGGTTTCTGTCTGGAATCGTAGCCAAACTACTTTTACTTTAGAGCCAGGCGAGCGTCTTGCTCAATATGTACTTGTCCCTGTAATTCAAGCTGAATTCGACTTAGTGAATGAGTTTGAAGCAACTGAGCGCGGTGCTGGTGGTTTTGGTCATACTGGTCAACAATAATAAGTACTTGAAAAATTAATATTTAAAATTAAGAAAACTCGATTTATCGGGTTTTCTTTTTAAATCATAATAATCAGAAACAAAAGACTTATAAAAATGTCATAAATTATTTATAGTGGTTAATAGATTTTGCGCGCATTATTATCTAATTCACATTTTAAATTTTAAAAAACTATGATTTTAAATCACAAGAATGATTTAATTAATACCCTATGAATACACAACATCAATTATTTCCTAGGCAAACTTTTAGAGCATACGATATTCGAGGTAAGGTGAGTTTTCTAAACGCTCATGTCGTGAATGCAATTGCAAGTGGCTTAGCAAAACAGTTTATCGAGTATGGTCAAGATACGCTTGTACTGGGGTACGATGCGCGATTGACTAGTCCAATTTATGCCCAAATTTTAAAATCCGTATTTCAAGCAAACAAAATAAACGTGATTGAGATTGGCTGTTGTTCTACGCCACAAATGTACTTTGCTGCTCGTGAAGTCGGTGGTAATGGCATAATGGTGACCGCAAGCCATAACCCAAAAGATGATAATGGTATTAAATGGATTCTAAATGCTGAGCCGCCTACGCCTGAAATGATTCAAGCCGTTGGAGATTTTGCTGAAATTGAATTTTATAAAAATAATCAGGCTGAAATAGCTGAAGATGATTCACATCAAATTAAATCTGAATTCTGTTTAAGTTATCAACGCGCACTTTTAAATGATGTTCAATTACTCAGACCATTAAAAGTTGTTTTAGATGGAATGCATGGATCAGCAGGACGTTGTGCGGACTTTGTTTTACAAAAGATGGGTTGTGAGGTGATTTCAATACGATGTCAACACGATGGAAATTTTCCTGATCACTCACCAGATCCATCTTTAGAAAAGCATTTGAAGCAACTCCAGGAAAAAATTGTATTGCATCAAGCAGATCTAGGCATAGCGTTAGATGGTGATGGTGATCGTGTGGTTATTTTGGATGAGCATGCTCAAATTATTAGTCCAGATCGGTTACTTTCCTTCTTTGCACAGTTGTGTTTACAAGCACATCCGCAACATGAAATCGTGTTTGATGTGAAGTGTTCAACCATGGTCAGGAATACGATTGAGAAATTAGGTGGTCAAGCGACCATGATACGTACGGGCAGTAGCTTTATGCGTAAATACATCTCAGAGACGCGCGGTAAGGCGGTATTTGGTGGTGAGTACGCAGGACATTATGTATTTAATGATGGTCGCGGTTATGGCTATGATGATGGCCTATATGCAGCCTTGCGATTAATGGAATATTTAAGTCAGCAAAAGAACAAAACCTTATCTCAGGTTTTTGAGCAATACCCTGCACGATATGGCACGGAAGATACCTATATACACACGCATGGTGTAGATCCAAAAAAAGTTCTAGATTTGGTTGCTCAGCGCAGTGATCAATTTGGTGCTCAAGTCCAAAACATTGATGGGGTGAGATTGGATTTTGAAAATAGTTTTGGCATCATGCGGGCTTCTAATACAGGGGATTTCTTCACTGTACGTTTTGATGCTGACTGTGAAATAGGTTTAGGGGAAATTCGTCAAAAATTTATCTCGATGTTAGGAGATGAATATCCTAAAATCGCCCAAGACATTTCAAATGCTAAATAGTATTAGCAATACATTTTAGGAATACAGAGGAGAGGCGAATGCCACAACAACAGACTGGCATCGACAAAGCTCAAATTTTGACTGAAGCTTTGCCATATATTCAACGATTTACAGGTAAAACCCTCGTTGTAAAGTATGGCGGCAATGCAATGACTGATCCTGCATTGGAAAGTTCATTTGCTCGGGATATCGTTTTACTGAAAACCGTTGGTCTGAATCCAATCGTTGTTCACGGTGGTGGACCACAAGTAGATTCTTTCTTGAAGCAACTAGGGCGTGAGTCTGACCGTATTGATGGTATGCGCGTGACCGATCCTGCAACGATGGAAGTTGTGGAAATGGTTTTGGGTGGTAGTGTCAATAAATCGATCGTGAATCTGATTAATCAACATGGTGGTCGTGCAATTGGTTTAACGGGTAAAGACGGTAACTTACTTCGTGCACAAAAACTGTTGATGGAAAAAGTAGCTGAAGATGGTTCTGTTAAGCAGATCGATCTCGGTTTAGTCGGTGAAGTAGTTGGTGTTAAAACTGACGTTTTGGAAATGTTCACGCAAAGTGATTTTATTCCTGTGATCGCGCCGTTGGGTGTGGATGAAGAGGGTAATACCTATAATATCAATGCAGACTTGGTGGCAGGTAAAGTTGCTGAAGCACTAGGTGCTGAAAAATTGATTCTTCTGACCAATATCAGCGGTGTGTTAGATGAAAACAAAAATCTACTCACAGGGCTGAGCACGCAAGAAGTAGATCGCTTGATTGAAACAGGTGTGATCTACGGTGGTATGATTCCTAAGGTGGGTTGTGCGCTCGATGCGGTGAAAGGTGGTGTGATCAGTGCTCATATCGTCGATGGACGCGTTCCACATGCGACTTTATTGGAAATTTTCACCGATCATGGTGTCGGCACACTGATTACCAATCGTGCTAAAACAGCTAAATAATAGATTCGTTGAGTCACATTAACGTGAATTATGCTTTGATGTGAAAAGTGATGTAAAAAGCCACCATGTGTGGCTTTTTTATGGTTTTGATATTTCTAAACGTGATTGGATTCAGCACATTTGGTTTTAATTTCACCTTTTTGGGTGCATTTAAGGTATTCATATTTGCATGCGTTTACGCTCTGTTGCACAATAATCAATATAACTAAAAGTTCTTGATGAATTATGTGCCAACTACTTGGAATGAATTGTGCAACACCTACGGATATTACATTTTCATTCCGTGGTTTTTCTCAGCGTGCAGGGGTGACGTCTGATCATTCTGATGGATTTGGTATCGCTTTTTTTGAAGATAAAGCATGCCGTTTATTTGTAGACAATCAGTCAGCAGTAGAATCTCCCATTGCAGAACTGATTCGTAATTATCCGATTAAATCACGTAATGTCATCGCGCATATTCGTAAAGCAACTCAAGGTAAAATTACTTTAGAGAACTCACATCCATTCATACGTGAGTTGTGGGGCAGACAATGGATTTTTGCTCATAACGGCGATTTACATGATTTTGATCCAAAGCTTACAGGTAAATTTACACCAGTTGGTAATACTGATAGTGAGCGAGCTTTTTGTTATTTATTGGATCAACTGGTTGCAGAGTTTGGCTTCATCGAACCAAGTCTGGATGAGATTTTTGCCGTTTTAGAACGAATTTCTCCTCAAATTGCAGAGCATGGCACATTTAATTTCTGTCTTTCAAATGGACAGGCTTTGTTTAGTTATGCTGTGACTAAACTACATTGGATTGTTCGTGAGTATCCATTTAAGCAGGCACGTTTAATCGATTTAGATGTGGAAGTGGATTTTAGTCATGTCACGACACCCGAAGACCGTGTTGCTGTGATCACCACTGAACCCTTGACGGATAATGAGGTTTGGCAAGCGTATCAACCCGGAGAAATGATCTTATTTCAACATGGTCGAGCAATCAAATATGCCCAAACGGTGATTGATCGTTTAACGCGTGAAGCAAAAGATCCAAGCTTAAAAAGAATCACCAAAGCAGATCAATATTAAAGCAGTTTATGTGATTCTAATCGCATTATTTATTTTTGAATAATTTGTAACTCATTGAAAAATATTTAATTTTTTGGTTAAAAAATAATTGACTGTTTTAGTTGGGATTAAAATTATTAACAATAAAAAACAATTACTTACTCATTTTATATTGTAAAAGGTGAATCCCGACTAATCAGGTTCATTTTTATTTCATATTTTCCACTATAAGATAGGGCTAAAGTTAATGCAGTTCTTGTTTTAAGGTGATCGTATGAAGATGAAATGGGTACCAGAATATAATACTGGAATCGATGTGATTGACGATCAACATAGACGGATTTTAGATTTTATCAATGAAATTGATGAAATTGGTTCAACGACGGACCGTGAACGTGTTAAACAGATTTTGAATAATATTATTGATTATACCCAATCACATTTTACATTCGAAGAAAGTTTACAAGAAGAAGCTGGATATAAATACCGTGTACCACATAAACGTGTACATGATCTTTTTATTAAGCGTATTGAAAGTTATCGTGATCGTTTTGCTGAAGGACATTCGATTGAAAATGAGTTACATGAAGTGCTTTCTAAGTGGTTAATTAATCATATTCAACACGATGACGCTGATTATGTCGGCGCTGTGAAGATGAACATGATTGGTATTATTGAAAGCAATGAAAAGAAAAAAGGCAAAAATTGGTTCTCTCGTTTCTTCTCTTAATTCCAACTCTTTCAAGATAATAACGAAGAGTAAAAGAAGAAAGAATAAATGAACTAAAGCTTGCGCAGCAAATCATCTGTAAAGATGGTTTGCTTTTTTTATTCTATGCTTTGATTTTCATCAGGGACAAAGGCAAAATAGCACAAGACTTTTTCACGGAACTCGTCATGCAGGATACATCTATGTCGCGATGGTTATCGCCGCTCATGGCATTTTGTTTATCATTTATTATTATTGTTGGGTTAGCGCCAAGCCTTGGTTTACAAATTGATCGCCAAATAGATTTTTGGGCCTTGTGGTTAGGCACGATGTTTCTTTTGGCATTACCGGTCATTTACTTGGAAATTGGGCTAGCTAAGCGTTCTAAGACCTCAGCTTTAAATGCACTTTCAGGTTTGACACGTGATGCGGATGCTTCGCAGAGATGGCGCATTGTCGGATGGCTATCAGTTGTATTTATTCCATTTTTGGCGGGTGGGTTGATTCATAACTTAAGTCAGCTTGTAGCCAACCAAGTCCAATTGGGTTTGAGTGCTGATTTAGTATTTATTGCTGGCGCTGTACTTGCTTTTGTATTGTCATTTGTACCACGGATGATTTTAGTGGTATTAACCGCATTGGGTGTGATTGCATCGGTGGTGCTGTCAAATATGATGGGCTCACACGTCACAGCATGGCAAATGACGCCGATTGAGTTTAAAGAGTGGGGGAATGCCACGATTTTGGCTTTAGTGGCAAGCGGATTGGGCTTGGGTTTATATTGGCAATCTTATAGCGTGAACAACACTAAAGATGAAGCCGCGACTCAGCAAAGTTTACCAATTTGGATTGCACAACTTATTGCGGTAGTGGCTTTTGGTTATTTTGCTATAAGTGCAGCACTTCCTGCTTATAGTATTTTGTTTGCGACAGTAATGGCTTCTGCGATTTTGATCCAGATGGCGAAAGAACAGCTTGCTCAGCGTAATATTGCCCGTATCATTCAATTTGTGATTTTGATTGCTGCTCTTGCCGTTTGGGCGATTCCATTCATCGCTAATGTATTAACCATTGCACTGATGTTATGGGGCTTGGTGATTTGTTTAATTTATTCAATCTTTGTGGGTTGGATTATGAAAATTAGTCATCTGCGTAAAGCTCTAAATTTCAGTAATGAGATTTTCTATAATATTTGGCGGATTGCAGTGCGTATTGTTTTGCCACTCAGTATTGTATTGGCGATTATTTCATATATTGGGCAATTGGTTTGATGTTGAATATGCAAAATGATCAACACAATACATCGAATCAACATTTAAAGATGCAGCAAAAAGTTTGGGTTGCATTTGCCAGTGTTGATCAACAATTTCATATTGCTGTAGATTTTGTTGAAGGCATGACAGTTGCTGATGCAATTGAGAAGAGTCAAATTAAAAATTTAACGACTTTGCCTGAAAAAATTGAATGCGGTATTTTTGGTGTGAAAGTTAATGATTTGACACAAATACTTGAAATCGGTGATCGTGTTGAAATTTATAGAGCTTTAACCGTAAACCCGAAAGACAAACGTCGAAAGCGTGCAGCGGAAAACCCTGTGGGCTTATATTGCCGTGGTAATCGCTTTAAACTATCGAAGTGATTTTAAAAACCCCTCAATGAGGGGTTTTCTTTTATTTAAAAGTTACTATAGTGGTGGAGCATTGAGAATTGCTTCTTTAGATGCAGGTAAACCTGGTTGAGATTCTGGAATTGTTTCCAAACCTTCAATCTTATTTACCACACCATTTTGGTCAAAGAACACTTTAAGGTGTTGACCTTGAACAGCAGGGATCTTGGCTTTTTTAGCATAGGTGCCTGGGATATAGTTGTATAGGTAATCCCAACGTAATGGATTCATCGGATCAGTTACAGTTGGACTGCCGAGTAAAAAGCGTACTTGTTGATGAGTCATCCCGACTTGTATTTGTGATGCTTGGGCTTGGGTTAATGGTGTCCCTTGAGGAATATCTACTTTGTATACACCGAAGACAGAACAACCACCCAGTAAAGAAGTGACGAATAACGCCAGCATGATTTTTTGCATTTTGCTACACTATCCCAAATTAATTATGATGCAATTGATCCAAGGATAGATCATACTGCATCTAAACTCTGTTGCATATTCCAACTTAAAATTTGTTGAGAGACCTTTTTATATGCCTATTTCCAATCAAGATTTACGCAAAGCTGGACTTAAAGTTACCCTTCCACGAATCAAGATTTTGGAATTATTGGAAAATTCTAGACAGCATCACTTGAGTGCTGAAGACATTTATAAGACCTTACTCGAACAAGGCGAAGATGTCGGTTTAGCGACTGTATACCGCGTGTTAACTCAGTTTGAGGCAGCGGGTATTATTCAGCGCCATCATTTTGAAAATAATCACTCTGTATTTGAGATTATGCAGGATGATCATCATGACCATTTGGTTTGCTATAACTGCAATAAAGTGGTTGAGTTCACCAATGATGTAATTGAGCATGAACAACATCAAGTGGCCGAAAAAATGGGCTTCACTTTGACGGGTCATTCACTCAATTTATACGGTTATTGTGATGCTCCTGAATGTCAGGAAGCGTATCGTAAAAAATAATTCATGTCATGAATGAATAAAAAAGAGCTCTTAAGAGCTCTTTTTTTGTAACTAATTTACTTTAAAACGACTTATCGTCACTTACTGTCCATCAAAGGTTAATTTTGATGCAGAACCTAGTAATTGATCAGCACCGTCTTCAGAGAGTTTGATTTGTAGACGCAAATCATTTTCTGAATCAGCGTATTTCAATGCATCTTTATAGCTAATTTGACGTTCTTTATATAAATCAAATAAGGCTTGGTCAAAAGTTTGCATGCCTAATTCACGAGATCGCTTCATCAAATCTTTGATTTCATTGACTTCACCTTTGCGAATTAAATCCGAAATTAAAGGTGAGTTAATTAAGATTTCAATTGCGGCACGACGAGATTGTCCATCAAGTGTAGGAACGAGTTGCTGTGCAACTACGGCTCTTAAATTGAGCGATAAGTCCATAAACAGTTGATTGTGTCGATCTGCTTCAAAGAAGTGAATAATTCGATCAATGGCTTGGTTGGCATTGTTAGCATGTAGTGTCGCAAAAACCAAGTGACCCGTTTCAGCAAATGCAATCGCATAATTCATAGTTTCACGAGATCGAATCTCACCAATTAGAATCACATCAGGCGCTTGACGTAGCGTATTTTTAAGTGCGATTTCATAGCTTTCGGTATCAATACCGACTTCACGCTGAGTAATAATGCAACCTTCGTGTTGATGCACAAATTCAATTGGGTCTTCAATGGTAATGATATGACCTTTGGAATTTCGATTTCGATGACCGATCAACGAAGCAAGCGAGGTAGATTTACCTGTTCCTGTCGCCCCCACCAATAAAATAATGCCACGTTTGGTCATGGCAAGATCTTTTAAAATAGGAGGGAGTTTCAGTTCTTCAGTGGTTGGAATTTTCGTTTCAATACGACGAAGTACCATACCTGGCAAATCACGTTGTTGAAATGCACTGACACGAAAGCGCGCTGTTTTATCTTTATTGGTAATAGCAAAGTTACATTCACGGGTTTCAGCAAACTCTTTACGCTGTTTATCGGTCATGATTGAATGAATCAATTGACCGATAATTTCACCGTTAAGTTTGGTTTTTACCACAGGAATGATTTCACCATTGATTTTCATTGATGGTTCAACATCGGCAGTGACGAATAAATCGGATGCCTTGTGTGTAATCATCAAGTCTAATAAATCGTTAAAATCCATATTGTCATTTCCTATTTTATTGTTCTGTTATAGGAAAGATTCAGGCTGTTTTGCTGCTGTACGTGCAATTTGAGGGCTAATCACGCCTTTAGCAACCAAAGTTTTCAAGCTTTGATCAAGTGTGGTCATACCGTAGTTTGCACCGGTTTGAATCGCAGAATACATTTGTGCGACTTTGTTTTCACGAATCAAGTTACGAATTGCAGGAATACCAATCATGATTTCGTGAGCGGCAACACGACCACCACCATTCTTTTTCAAGAGTGTCTGAGAAATTACCGCTTGCAGTGATTCAGACAACATCGCACGAACCATGTCTTTTTCTTCTGCAGGGAATACGTCAATCACACGGTCAATAGTTTTAGCAGCAGAAGTGGTATGTAGAGTACCAAATACCAAGTGACCTGTTTCCGCAGCAGTCAACGCCAACCGAATGGTCTCAAGGTCACGCATCTCACCGACCAAGATAATGTCTGGATCTTCACGCAGTGCTGAACGTAGTGCTTCGTTAAAGCCATGTGTATCACGATGCACTTCACGTTGGTTAATCAAGCACTTCTTAGATTGGTGTACAAATTCAATCGGATCTTCCACAGTCAAAATGTGGTCATAACGGTTTTCGTTAATGTAGTCCATCATCGCTGCAAGGGTCGTCGATTTACCAGAACCTGTTGGACCTGTAACCAGTACGATACCGCGTGGATATTCACAAATATCTTTAAAAATTTGTCCCATGCCCAGATCGTCCATGGATAGAACTTTCGAAGGAATGGTACGGAATACTGCACCTGCACCGCGGTTTTGGTTAAATGCGTTGACACGAAAACGAGCAACAGCTGGCACTTCAAATGAAAAGTCTGTTTCGAGCTTTTCTTCAAAATCACGGCGTTGTTTATCGTTCATGATGTCATACACCAAGCGGTGTACATCTTTATGTTCTAACGCTGGTAGGTTGATACGACGAACTTCACCATCTACACGAATCATTGGCGGCATGCCGGCAGATAAATGTAAGTCAGACGCGCCATTTTTAACAGAGAAAGCAAGTAGTTCTGTAATATCCATAAATACCCCGAGTGCAAATAAATCTTAATTATTTTGTTAGAATAATAATGCTTTCCTATAGCTTAACCAACAGTTGACCGAATAGGAAAGAAAAAAAAGATGAATTAAATGAGATATGTGTCAATGAATAGTCTTCAACAAGCCAGATCACTGGTACTACAACAGATTCAGCAGGCTTGTCAGTTATCAAGTCGTGCAGAAAATACTGTGCAACTTTTGGCAGTATCAAAGACACATCCAAGTGAAGCTTTACGCGAAATGTTCACTGCAGGACAACGTGCATTTGGCGAAAACTATCTGCAAGAAGCATTAGATAAAATGGAAGCGTTAAATGATCTCAATATTGAATGGCATTTCATTGGGCATGTACAACGTAATAAAACCAAGCATTTAGCTGAGAAATTTGCATGGGTGCATGGGGTAGATCGATTGATCATTGCAGAGCGTTTGTCTAATCAACGAATGGATGATCAAGCACCTTTGAATATTTGTTTGCAGGTGAATATTGATGCTCAAGACTCAAAGGATGGATGCCAGCCTGAAGAGGTGGCTGAATTGGTTGCTCAAATGAGTCAATTAGCTCGCCTTAAATTACGTGGTTTGATGGTGATTCCAGCGCCTGAAAATACTGCTGCATTTACAGATGCACAAAAACTTTTTGAACAAGTCAGGTCGAATCATGCACATCCAGAAGATTGGGATACCTTAAGTATGGGCATGTCAGGTGACATGAAAGAGGCAATTGCGGCAGGTTCAACGATGGTTCGCGTGGGAACAGCATTGTTTGGTGCTCGAGATTATTCTCAATAAATATAAAACGATGCCATGATAAATCAATAATTACCACATGATTTATATGGATTAAGCATTTGTTCTAGCCCTGAAAAGTCAGGGCTTTTTTATGGCTTTAAATTGTACAAAAAAACAACAAAGTCATGTCAACCAAACTAAAAGCAAATGTCATATACTGTTTATGAAAACTACATAACAATGTAAATAAGGTTAAATAATTTATAAAATTTAAAGGTGAATCATGAGCTTAAAAAACTTTATTCAAATACTGATATGTCTAATGATCGGCATGTTTTTCACTGCTTGTGCAAAAAAGACAGAAGAAGCTGCTTCAGACTCGGCAGTCGTTGCAGATGCAGCACCAAATGCGGCAGAGAATTCAGATATTTCATCGAATGAAAAACTAGGAACAAAATGGGGGGATGATGTTAGTTCTCATGTTACCAAAGTGGATTTGCATCGTGTGAGCGGTGAGCCTATTGCTGAAGCGTCTATACGTTATGCAAGTAAAAATTTCAAAGGTAAGGCAGTAAATAGCCTGTCGATTGCAGCGGGTAAAGTGAATTTTTCTGTGGTCGATGATCAGGGCAAAGAGCTTCCAATGATCCGTGATGGCAAGAATTATTATGTCAAAGCAGTCGAGGGTCAAAGTTATCAATTACGTTATGAAAACAACACCTCGAATACTTACGAAATAGTTGCTAGTGTGGATGGTTTAGATGTCTTAAATGGTCAGGAAGCGTCTAAATATAGCTCAGGCTATGTGTTAAATGCACATGATACTTTGTCGATAGAAGGTTTCCGAAAAAGTGATAATGCAGTGGCATCATTTACGTTTGGTAAACCAGATGAATCTTATGCTGCTAATTCATCAAATGGTTCGATTGATAATACGGGCATCATCGGGACAGTTGTTTTTGAGTTAAGTAACCCTGAACCTGTTGCTGTAGATGCGACCAGTGAGTATGCACCAGCTCCAAATGCATTTCCAGCAGATAAAAATTAATTGATATTCAATGTTTAAAAGACTTCTTCGGAGGTCTTTTTTTATTGGAAATGAAATTGTGTTCATACACGTTAGATTTCCCAATGAACATTAGGTTTGAAGTTTATGGTTGATGTTTTTGAATAATTTGATTAAAACATAAACAGTATATTTCACTTATTATTCAAGGATTAGAACAAGATGACAGGATACTATCAACTCATTCAACGACAAGAACAACAAAATGGAACAGTCATCACACATTATCGATCAACTGAATTAGCGCAAGGGGCATGGAATCCTAACGAACAACATATGGCACCTGCAACAGGGATTATTTGTGAGGAAATTTACCGTTTTCAACCGCGTGAAGATATGCGCATTGGGCGGGTAAGTTTAGATATATTGGGTTTGATTCATGCGGGGGAGTTTAGTATAGAAACTCAGGTGATTCGTCCGGGTAAAACCATTGAACTAGTTGAATCAATCATGAGTACTAATGGTAAGCCGTGTATCGTTGCACGAACGTGGCGCATGATCACGAGTAATACTCAGCAGGGGGCTGGTTTAGAAGACTCATCTGTGGATGGACCTGAGCATGCACCCGTTTGGGAAGAGATTCGTATGTGGCCAGGTGGCTATATTCAATCAGTCGAAGCACGTACCCACGGTCGCCGTGCAGGTAAGGGTATCGTTTGGTTAACCAATACGCATGAGATGGTAGAAGGGCAACAGACGGCTGATTTCGTCAAATTGATGGGGATGGTGGATACAGCAAATGGGGTGGTATCACGTCAAGACTGGCCATTTCAATTTGCATTCCCAAATCTAGATTTGCAGATACATTTGTATCGCATGCCTCAAGGGAAATGGTTGGGTTTAGAAACTGTGCAACAGTATGGCGATGATGGAATTGGTTTAACCAGTTCGGTACTCCACGATGAAACAGGGCCTTTTGGGCACAGTGAACAGATTTTGACTTTGCGTCAAATTGGCTGACATTAAGACATTCTATTCAAAACTCAAGCCAATGCTCTAAAGTGCAATTGGCTTGAGTTTTAATTGATGAATGACTCAACCTACAATTTCAATCGTACTTGCACCTGCACCCACAGGTTTCACCTGAATCTGCACAGGAATGCGTTCATGCATTTCTTGCACGTGTGAGATGAGCACCACTTTGCGACCTTGGCTTTGTAAATGATCAAGTGCATTCATCACCATATGCAGTGAAGCAGGATCGAGTGTGCCAAAGCCTTCATCAATAAACAGTGATTCGAGTTTCATCGAACCCGAAGCCATATTGGCAATCGCCAATGCTAAAGCAAGAGAAACCAAGAAAGTTTCACCACCTGATAATGACAAGACAGGGCGGATTTCACTGTTCATATCTAAATCAATGATCGCCAAGCTTAAACTATCAGGAATACGATGCAGTTGATAACGAGGAGACAAAGGTTGAAGTTGTTGATTGGCATATTCCACTAAAATATCAAGATGATGTTCCTGTGCGATTTTTTGGAATTTCGTGCCTTCCTTATGACCGATCAAGTCGTAAATTCGTCCCCAACGGTATTCCTCAGCTTTAATCTGCTCAATTTGAGTTTGATATTTGGCAAAAGTCGCTTGGTTATTCACATTCAAATGTAACTTGGCCGCAATCTCATTATAGATATTTTGCAATTTTGATTTTTCTGTACTTAGTTCGATGATTTTTGTTTCAATTTCATCAAAGTCATGCGAGGGTTGTTGTTTTAGATGGACTTGATATTGCTCTTCCAATAACTGCCATGCTGTTTTTGCATTGTCCAAATGTTGCTGTTGTTGATTTAAATTACGACGAATCTGCTGATGTTCAGTTAAATTAATACTTAACCATTTTTCAATCATATCGTTGGATACATGTGCATGATTTACTTGCCAAGTTTGAATGGCTTTTAAAGATTGACCGAGCTGTTGCTCAATCTGCTCTCGCTGTGAAAGAAGCGCTTGAACTTTAAGATTCGCTTGATTGAGTTGAGACTCGGCTTGACTCACTTTTTGCTGTTGGACTTCAATCTGTTGTTGCCAAGCTTTGGATTTTTGATCTAATTCAGATCGCCATTCAGCAGCAACACGGTAAACCTGTCCTGCATATTGCTGTGTTAAATCAGCCAAGTTTTGGCGTAAATCTTTACCCTGTTGTATCAGTTGTTCAATGTTCTTGGTCAGTTGCGAATGGTTTTGTTGTTCCATTTGCAATTGATATTGAGTCTTCTCGAATAATTGAGCTTGCGTCACTCTTTCATTTTCTAAACGCTTTTGTTCATTTAAAAGCGACTGACGTTGCTGAAGTTGTTGTTGAATTTGAGTCATCCATCGAATCGGTTGTTCTGACTGAAATTGTGGGGGGAGTGACTCTACAATTGGATGAATGAGTTGTTCTAAATGGCTATATTCTTGTTGAATAAGCTTGAGTTGTTGTAGGGCTTGGACTTCAATGCGCCATTGTTGAATGATGGCAAACTGTTCATTTTCTTGCTGACCGAAAGATTTTAATTGTTCATTGATCCAAAGTGCATGTTGGTCTGCACGAGTGATGAGTTTTTCAATATGACTGACTGAATCCATTGGTAACGATTCAATTTCTATATGAAAATTTTGAAGCGATAGAATGCATGTCTCGAATAATTCAGAATTTTGTTGTGACAGTTTTTTAAAGTTTTGCTGAAGTTGTTCAATCACAGTTTCTAATTTAGAAATTTCAACTCGTTTAGCTTGAAGTTGAGCTTGAGAATGCTCTAAAGCGATTCGAGCTTGATTAAGTTGTTGTTCTTGTAGTTGATGTAAACCTTGCTCTAGCAGTCTGTGATTTTGAGCATAAGGATGATCATGGCTCCCACACACCATGCAGGCTTCATTTTCTTTGAGTTGAGCACGGAGTTCTTGAACACTTTGAGTATGAAGTAAACGCTGTTGAGATAGCATGTGTTCTAACTGTTGGTAAGCTTGCTGCTCAGAGCTGAGTTTGAGTTGAAGCTGTTCTGCATTAACTTGTTCAGATTTAAATTTTTCCTGTTGAATATTTAGATCAGACGCTAAGTTTTGAGCATCTAAAACATCGTGTGAAAGCTGAGTTAATTGTTGTTGTAGTGCTTCAAATTGAAACTGCTGCTTTTGCAAATCTTGATGATTGAATTGAATGGTTTTGAGTTGCTGTTCTAAATGCTCAATACTCTGGTGCTGTTCTGACCATTGCATGATGTGCTGCGAATAATCCTTAATCTGCTGTGTTAAACCATTCACGTCAAAGTCGTCAGATGTGTTTTTATCATTGCGTAGATGAATCAGATTATTTTGTTTTAAGATTCGGTCTTTTAAAGCTGAATATTGCTTAGCGTAATCTTGCAAACGCTGTAATACACTTTGTGGTTCTAGATCAAAGGAAGCTAAGAATTGAGTGTGAATCAGTTGTTGCTGAGCTTGCACGACTTGGGCTTCAATCGCTTTTAATGAATTCTCTTGATTGCTCGCTTGTTGTTGTAATGGAGCTAAATGTGTGGCGTGAAATTGGATGAGTTCAGCATTTTGTTTTTTATATTGTTCTGAAATGCTGTTGATCTCGTGATCGAGCTTTAAGCCTTGTTCAAGCTGCGGTTGAATGCTCTCAAGTTGTTGCTGAAATTGAATGTGTTGTTGTTTCAATTCATCGAACTTTGAAACTTCAATGGAAAGATGATGCTTCAACGAATTAAATTGAATATTAAAATCAGCATGTTGTTTTTCAAGATCAATTTTTTGAGGTTCAAGTTGATTACGTTGCACAAATTGTTCACGAATAGATTGAAACTGATCGAGCTGTTCTAACAGTTGCTGTTGTTGCGCTGATTGATTTACTGCATCAAGCTGAACATCATAAATTTCTTTTTTGCCCTGCATTTCAGCATAGATACGATTGCGATCAAGATGCCATTTTTTTTCATTGTCTAATATTTTTTCAGACTGCTGCAGGTTTTGTAATTGAAGGGATAATTCTTTTTGTTGTTGATTGAGATGTTCAATTTCATCTTGAGATAAAGTTTCAATGTGTCCAATCAGATTTTCGAGTTCTACTCTTTGTTGCTTAATCTGACTGTTTTTCTCAGCGGCTTTCATACTCACTAAGCTAAAAATCTGTGAGTTGGTTAAATACTCAAGCAGATCTGCACGTTCATTATCTTTGGCTTTTAAAAAAGCACCGACTTCAGATTGAGCCAATAGCACCGCACGAGTAAATTGTTCGAAGCTGAGTCCAATTAATTTTTCAATGATCGGCGTTGCTTCCGAAATTTTCTGATTTAAAACGCGTTGATCATCTAGGCAAGTAATGGCACGTTCTACTTTTAAATTACCATCAACTTTGTTACGAGCTCGACGAATGTCCCAACGTGCTTGATAGCGTTTGCCATCTAAGGCTATAAATTCAAGTTCTGCAAAGCCTGAGGTTGTGCCTCGACGCAAAATATTCTTGGAGTCTTTGATTGAGATTTCTTGACCGCCAGCATCTTTCAAACTGCCAGCAGCACCTTTTAATCGAGGCACTTCGTTATACAGAGCCAAGCACATTGCATCGAGTAGAGTCGATTTACCTGCACCTGTTTTGCCTGTGATGGCAATTAAACCTGCATGTGCCAGTGGATTGTCATCAAACTGAATATGATGTGTACCTGCTAAGGATGCCAAATTGTTTAAGCTGAGTCGTAAAATTTTCATGGCGTGTCCTTAACCTTGTTTTTGATCAAGATCATGCTGTGCTTCAGCTAAAAGTATTTGGAAATCTTTTTGTACAGACGAATCAGGCTCATAACCCATTTTTGACCATATTTCAGAAAATAAAGATTCAGGTGTAGGCGGGGCTAGGTCAATTTTAGAGTGTTGTATTGAATCTTGATTTTGCTTTTGATAAATCCGACTAATCCGGAGTAGGCGATAACGATCTTTAGGTATAGCCAGTTCAATTTGTTGGCGTAAATCTACAGGAGGTGGTGCATCCGTCGTATATTCCACTTCTAAAAAATCTCGTGCAGATAAGCGCTCTATTACACCTGTAGGGAGTGCTTTTAATGTTTCAATGAGGTTGGATAATTCTTCTCTAATTCGTATCAAACCGACTGTGCGAGGGATGGGTAGAGACTCAAATTGAAAACGCTGTATTGGCTCTAGTGTCGGATCAATCATCACATCAACAACTTGATGTTTATAGTTAATTTCACTAAATGACAGTGGAATCGGTGAGCCACTATAACGGATATGATCTTTTCCGACTTTTTGGGGCTTATGTAAATGCCCAAGCGCGACATAGTCAATCACTTCATCGAACAGCGCCGTAGAAAGGGCTTCTTCATTTCCTACAATAATGGGGCGCTCAGAATCCGAAGTTTCGCCCCCTTGCATATGTGCATGGGACATTAAAATCAGTGCTTGATGTGGCAACTTTCGAGCTTTAGCTTCCTCGATCAGTTGTTGGTGTAAGTAGGCAATCGCATTTTGATTATTGGTAGTATGTTCGTTTAGCCCTGTGATTTCAGCACTACGCAAATAAGGCAGTGTTAAACACCATGCGATGGTTTCATTATTTTGATCATAAATTGGGATCAATAAGCGGTCTAAATCGAGTTGATTGTCCGCATTTCGAGAAATCACACCGACTGCTTTGGCATTGAATTTGGCTAAAAAGGGTTCGACTTGTTCAATGCGGTAACCAGAGTCATGATTGCCTGCAATCATCAGCGTTTGCATGTGGGGAGCAAGATCATGTGCATCTGCAAGGAATTGATAAAGTTGTTTTTGGGCAGATGAAGCAGGGTTGATGACATCGAAAATGTCACCAGCAATCAATAAGGCATTGGGTTGTTTGAGGTTAATTTGTTCTAACAGCCATGTTAGAAATTGAGCATGTTCAAATTCACGATCATGATTATGGAAAAACTGTCCTAAATGCCAATCTGATGTATGTAGAAAATGAACTGCCATATTATTTGCCCCATGCCTTGAGAAGCATAGTAGCGAATATTTATTCAGAAATCTTTGCTTACGCAAGATTTAGACGACAATTTGTGTCACGAATTTCTCTGAACGATATTTATTATTTTCTCTTTCTTTTAGCTCTGCGTTTATTCGAATTGGTCGAGTATTTTTTTAATGGTGTTTGATTTTCAACAACTTTTATTGTGGGGTATGGAAATAGATATTGAATGAGTAGTGGACAGAAAAAAATCACCAACCAAATGCACATATTAGGTGGAATGATTTGGAAGTAATAATTCAAGGTATAAGCAAACGTTGAGATGAGTAAACATAAACTCGCCTCTATCCATGAAATTTGATCTAAAGAAAAACGTTCAATATGAGCTTGTGTATTTTCTTTAATATCTGAAAAGTAAGAACGAGTATATTTGTTGGGCAAGTATTGCAGTAGCAACATGATATTTTGAAATAGAAATAATGCAGAAATGCCAAGTAGGAAGTATTGAATCAGTAAAATAATATTTTCAGCAAGTGTTTTACTTAAGCTTGGTTCACCTTGATCCATAAGTTGAAATAAGTTATCTAAAGATAGTATCACAACAGCAATACAGGTACTTATACTTAAAATGAAGCGACTGACAGCATTATGTTTAATTTTAAATAATGCATGTATGACAGAAAATGCTGTAATTGAAAGCACCGTCATGCTTAAGACTTGGGTCAAAATAAATGAAAAGTCGAATAAGTAATTTTCAAAGAGCCAATATAGAAAAGCCAAACAAAACAATAAACTGAGCCCTTCACCGAAAGGTGTTGTTATTTTTTTATCATGCTCTACAGACATAATAATGAGATAAATAGTAAGAAAAAAATAAATCCATATCTCTATATGTTCTGCGAAAACATAATGCGTTTCATTTTCTCCTTGACCGAATGCTAACAAACTTACAAATGAACTAATGGTTAGATAAATGAGGATTTTTTTAAAACTTTGAGTGATTTTGTAGCTTTGATAGATTAAGCCTAGAATCAATGTCACCATCGTCAGTGGGATGAGACTTTCTTCTTCTTGGAATGCAACATAGCAAATAAAGAAGTAAAGTGCTAAGACAATGGTCGTTAAAAAAATAATAAATGGGTTTTGAAAGAGAGTCCCAAAAGATGAATTAAATTGAGAATTTTTGGAGTTCTTTTGCTTTGAAGGCATCGATTCTTTTCTATTTTATTTAGTTTTTTGGAACTGAGTAATTATGACATTGATAAAAAAAGTTGTCATTACGATTATAAGTTTCGAAAAATTAGACAAAATAAAGCCGACGATTCGAGTGATAGAAAATCGTCGGCTAAAATACTTCGATCATGAAAATTTAGGCTGCTACAACTAAACTTTAATGCTAGAAGCAAGATTTATAAGTCTGATTGGTTTAGAGGTCACCAAGAACATTTGCGGATGCCGTGGCAAATCATTCATGGTTGCTACTGACCTTCTACTCTATATAACGTCGGCTTATGGACATTCGTTGACAATAAACTGAAAAAAAACTCAATTTTTTTTATACTGCTGTTTTATTCAGTGTTGGTTGAACAAAAATGGTCTCTTTGAAGAAATATTACCTATGGTTCTTTTTACTTTGTTTAGGACTGACATTGATCGCAGGCGTGGTGGCTGCACTCTTACCACCAAAAGTGGCAGGTATCGTGACCGCTTTACCTTATATGATCGCGATGATCTTTGTGCTGAATCTATTTATCAAACAACAACGCCGTGCGCCTACAGACCAAGAGCGTAAAAAGTTTACTTTAGCGTATACGTTTATATTTTGGGGTTACAACATCGCAGGGGTGTTATTTGGCATCCTGATGTTTTCTCGAAAAGACCCTGAAGTATGGCAAAACTTCGTACTGTATATGACCAATGGTAAATTTTTAAGTCTCACCATTATTATGATCATGATTCTAGCTATTCCATTGTACTTAATTACCTATTGGTTTTATGGCAAACAAGCACAGCGTATGGCTGCAAAAAAGTTTGGTTAACTCATTTTTAAAGTATTAAAAGGAATAGCGACAATCTGAAACCATTTAAATGGGTTCAGTCCGCTGTAATCGGCTCGGACTATAAACTTCTGCATTAACTAGAGTGTCTTGATTTAAGATCAGTTCGCGTAGAAGCTGTGCTGAAGCAGGTCCCATACACAAACCATTTCTAAAATGTCCAAAGTTTGCCCAAGCATTATCAAGTTTAGGAAGTCGTCCGATATAGGGGATCCCTGTAGGTGAGCTTGGGCGTAATCCAGCCCATGATTTTACGATTGGGAATTGTTCCAGTTCAGGCACCATTTCTAAGCTGGCTTCATAAATTTTACGTTGTGTGTCGATGTCTGGACGATGGTCAAAACCAATGTCATCCATACTTGAGCCACAGACGATATACCCATCTTGTCGTGGAATTAAATACATGACTTTATTCATACACATGGTCGGTAACCAGTGTTCAGGCGTTTTAAAGAGTAACATTTGACCTTGTACAGGATGGACAGGAATGTTCAATCCGAGTTGATTTGACCAATGTTCTGACCATGAACCTGTCGCAATCACATACTGATCCGCCCTGAAGTCTTGACCTAATGTGGTTCGTATCGAGTTAATTTTATTGTTTTGAATGTCAAAGTGATCGATCCATGTATTTTCATACAGCTTGACTTTTGGATGTTGTTTTAAATAAGCAATGATAGATTTAAGCAAACGTGGATTACGTACATTTGAAATTTCAGAAAAATACATCGCTTGCTGAAATTGTTGGGAAATCCGTGGATTGGTCTGTTCTAATTTTTCACGATCGAGCAGTTGGCAATGTTGCATCGGCTCATGATGACGTTCTGCATATTGATGACCAATTTCAAAATCATCTTGATCGAAAATCAATAAACCTGTGTCGTGAATTTCAAAGTCGATTCCTGTTAGCGGACTGAGTTTTTTATTCCACTGTTGATAGAGTGCTTTGCCATGTTGAGCCAAGTCATTGACCGCTTGTGGGTAACGCCATGGATACATCGGAGACAGAATCCCGCCACCTGCCCATGATGCAGCTTTGCCAGCTTGCTGTTGATCAAATAAGCTGATCGAGCAACCTTGATCCAATAATTCGAGTGCAGTTAATAGACCGCTAATCCCACATCCAATGATGGCAATATGCATCTTAAACTCAGTGTTATCCATGACCGTGTGCGATATTAGAACATAGCATCAAGCTCTCAAGCGAGTCGAAACTTGATTTAAAGGTTCACGATTTAAAAATATTGGAAAATAATTTTTAGATTGATCTCAATTCTTTTAATGAAGATCTTAACTGGATTAAAAAAGGCCGATCTTAGATCAGCCTGTTTAGAAGGGTATTAGGTACTTTGAAAATTAATTGATGCCTTTTAACATTTTCGCAGCATCTTCAGCAAAATAAGTCCAGATTCCATCTGCACCTGCACGACGACAGCTCATCAGTGATTCTAAAATGACACTTTCAGACAACCATCCATTTTGGATCGCCGCTGCCAACATTGCATATTCACCACTGACTTGATACACAAAGGTTGGAATACCAAAGGTATCTTTGACTTCACGAACGATATCGAGATAAGGCATGCCTGGTTTTACGATCACCATGTCCGCACCTTCTTGAATATCTAATGCAATTTCATGTAAAGCTTCAGCACGGTTACCGACATCCATTTGGTAATTGTATTTATTACCACCTTTGAGATTACTTGAAGAGCCGACAGCATCGCGGAATGGGCCGTAGAAGCTTGATGCATATTTCGCTGAATACGCCATGATATTAGTATAGATATGACCATTTGCTTCAAAAGCTTGACGAATCGCTGCAATGCGCCCATCCATCATGTCGCTTGGTGCAAATACATCAGCACCTGCTTCGGCATGACTCAAGCCTTGTTTAATTAAGCACTCAACCGTTTCATCATTCAGTACATAGCCTGTTTCATCAATGATACCGTCTTGACCATGTGTGGTATATGGATCAAGTGCGCCGTCAGTGATTAGCACCATTTCAGGCAATTCTTTTTTTAGTAAACGTACAGTTGTTTGAACCAGACCATCATCACGCCAAGCAGCTTCAGCTGATAAGCTCTTGTCTTCTTGTGGCGTTACAGGGAATAGCGCAAGTTTAGAAACACCCAATTCCAAAAGTTTTTCTGCTTTGTTTAACAACAAATCCGCGGAAAGTCGTTGGATTTTTGGCATACTAGGGATGTCTTGGGTTTTATTTTGACCTGGTAGCACAAATACCGGATAAATGAGGTGCTCTGTAGATAGATGCGTTTCTCTCACCATCTCACGGAGTTTTTCATTTTTTCGAATACGGCGCATACGTGTAGCAGGAAAAGCTGGGCGATTAAACGTATAAGTCATCACATTCTCGATGTTCGGTATTTAACTTGCGGTTATTGTAGCCCCCTTAATGCGGTTTTGGGGAGAATTCCTGAATGGTTTTTTCTCATTATGTTGATTTGAGTTTGTTATGAATGATGTAGAAAAAAAATGGACGGGCAATTTGCATTACGGTGCAAAGGTTGACTTGAATGTGGTTTTAAACCAATTGGTTCAGGTGTTTAACACTTCACCTTATTTTTCGTACAATGAAATGCAAATGCGTGTAGTCGATGGTCAAATCCAAGGCTATATCGAAATGAAGCCGAATCTCATCGGGAATATTTCATTCCAGATTTTACATGGCGGTGTGTCTGCGACATTGCTCGATAGTATTGGCGGTATTGTCGCAATGGCAGAGCTATATAACCGTGCTGAGCCTGACCAAATGGCAGAAACCTTGAAAAAAGTTTCTCGTTTAGCGACAGTAGACATGCGTGTAGATTATTTAGCACCCGGTCGTGGAAAGCATTTTATTGCCACAGCTGAAGTACTTCGTATGGGACGTAAAGGCTGTACCATGCGCATGAATATGGTGAATGATGAAGGCAAGCCAATCGCAACTGGGATTGCTTCTTACGCTTACTAATTGCAAAGTTTTTATTAAAAGATAGAAAAATAAAAGCCCTCAATTTACATGATGCTAAAAATGAGGGCTTTTTTGTGTCATTACAATTGAATCAGGACTTTGCTCGATTGAGTGCATCTTGCCAAAGGTTTAAATGATGTTGACGTTGATCTTCGTTCATATTTGGCTCAAACGCACGATCGAGTTGCCATGATTCAGAGATTTCTGAAAGCTGTGTAAATACACCAGCTTTTAAGCCTGCCATAGCTGCTGCACCCCAAGCCGTTGATTCGAGCATTTTAGGACGCAGAACAGGAACATTCAGTAGATCAGCTTGAAACTGCATCAGCATATCATTACTACTTGCACCGCCATCAACTCGAAGTTCTTTCAGCGGTTGTCCAATATCCGACTGCATTGCAGAGAGCACATCTGATACCTGAAAAGCGATTGCTTCCAACGCTGCACGTGCGATATGCGCTTTATTTGTCCCACGAGACATGCCACAGAGTAGGGCACGGGCTTCGCTATCCCAATGCGGTGCGCCTAGCCCTGTAAATGCAGGGACTAAAACCACGCCTTCAGAACTATCGACCTGACAAGCCAAATGCTCAACATCTTGGCTATTTTTAATGATTCCTAGGCCGTCACGGAGCCATTGCACAATTGCACCTGCCATAAAGACGCTGCCTTCAAGTGCATAAGTATTTTGATTTTGGCATTGCCAAGCCAGGGTAGATAGAAGTTGGTTTTGGCTGGTTTTAATTTGATCGCCTGTATTGAACAGCATAAAACAACCTGTTCCGTAGGTATTTTTAGCCGTACCGATGTCAAAACAAGATTGACCAAATAATGCGGATTGTTGATCGCCTAAAACGCCCATAATCGGAATTTCTGCGCCTAACAAACCCTTTGCGGTGTTAGCAATATAGTGGTCGGAACTGACAATTTGAGGTAATACAGAACGAGGAATATTAAATAATGTCAGTAATTCTTCATTCCATGTTTGTGATTTTAAATCCATGAGCATGGTGCGTGAAGCATTACTCATCTCAATCACATGCTCAGAACCTTGAGTTAAATTCCAAATCAGCCAACTATCAATGGTCCCAAAAGCAACATGACCTTGTTCTGCAAGTTCACGTAAACCTTCTACATGTTCGAATAACCACACCAATTTCCCTGCACTAAAATAAGGATCAATCCGTAAACCTGTAATATTTTGAATGCTCTGTTCATGCTGATTTTGAATGAGCTGTTGACACCATGAGCTTGCACGTCGGTCTTGCCAAACGATAGCGGGGGCGAGCGTTTGACCTGTGCGCTTATCCCATACCACAGTAGTTTCACGTTGATTGGTGAGACCAATGGCTTTGATATCTTTGGCGAGTAGGCGAGCAGAGGCGATAGCTTGCTGTACCACTGCGATTTGAGTCGTCCATATTTCTTGAGCATCTTGTTCAACCCAACCCGAATGAGGTGTTTTAATCTGGATTTCACGTTGAGCTGTTGCATGAACTTTTCCGTGTTCATCAAAGATGATCGCGCGACTGGAAGTCGTTCCTTGATCGAGTGCAAGTAAGTAACTCATATTTTTTTTAAATCTTAGACTTGAAAAACAAAATATTAGCGCAATTATGAAATTAAGCGCATCAAGTTGTGTAATTGTTTGAAAATTACATCGTATTTTTCAGCAAGTATGCTATGATTGCGTTGTACTTTGGGGATGTTCCTGGCTTCGACGCTGGTGATGAAGCTCATAGATGCATGCCGAGAGCGCATTTTCTCTCGTAAATCAAATTTGCATTTTTTAGTCGCAAACGACGAATCATACGCTCTAGCTGCCTAAGGGCAGCTTGTCCGCCTCTCCGAATACTTGTGGTTAGAGAGTCCGACTGAAGCGCACGCACACAAGTCCGTATTAAAGCCACGCCTCGGGGCTTTGTACTAAATTTAGAGGATCGCCTTAGCACCCTGTTCGTCGGGTCGCAACGGGTTAAACTAATTGACGATATCTAAGCATGTAGTATTCTCGAGTGTAGTGCTTGCGGACGCGGGTTCGACTCCCGCCATCTCCACCAATATACTTTATCAAGTTTGATCAATCTTAGTTAATCTCGATCAAATTAGACCTAAAAGCCTTAAGTTATAACAACTTAGGGCTTTTTTATCGCCTATTGATTCTGTGAATCTTGATCAAGCTCAATCATTATTAATCAGACTTAATCACTATAGAGTGTTACACAGGTGTGACACACGTGTAATAGGGGCTTAAAAGTGCTATCCGACTCTCAAGTAAAAAGCTTAAAAGCAAAAGAAAAAAGATACTCAATGGCAGCTGGTGAGGGGGTGTCAATTGATGTACTGCTATCAAGGGAAAAGACATGGTGCTCACCAGGTACGTTATAAACAAACACGTAATCGATTAAACGTGTATACAGTAGTGGAATATATAGAAGCGAGACAACTTGCTAGATAATATAAATCTGAAGCTCAAGACAAAATTTTTGAATCACGTATGGTTAATGAGGGTGTTGCTGAATAATCCACAGTGAGGAATATGACTGGTCAAATGAAACATTTATGAATAAAGTTGTCTTATTTAAACTATAATAATGAACAATTTATTATCAAATTTTGAGGTTTTTATATCATGTAAATACATGTTCAATAAATATGAAGACTTTAAAAATTAATTTGGTAGTTATTGCAAGTGATTGTTATTTACAGGTTTGTTAACATATACCCTATAAATAAAATATACATAAAAATTTATCTATTCATCAATCTGCATTTACTCCAATATGCAGATTTTTTTAACTATAGCTTTACGAATCAATGATCAATTTCGAAATCTGATATAGATTCGAGTCCTGAATGGAATGACATAAAACTTAAAATAGCTTGTATGTTCTAATTAACTGATAGCTTTATTGTTGCTATTCGTCAGCCTTTCATCTAGTTTAGAATTACAACATACAAATTAGAAGAATGATATTGATTAGTTATGATTATCCAACATTAAAACAAATATACTTTTTCCTCATCGAAACCAAAGGATTCGAACATTTAAGCAATACAACACAATGTATTCATTTTTTTGAAGAATTAAATGATAGTAAACAAGCTGATTTTAAAGTAGATGAAAATCAACATGTAATCGGTAAATTTGGTAGACTTTCCAAAGTTGATCTTAACGCTGCACCACAGTTTACCCAGATGGAAAACTTCTTAAAGTGGGTGTTTCAATTGTTGCAAAACTAAATTATAAAATGATTTATATAGATATTTAAAATCTACAATCCCACTTTCTAGAAAAGCAAAATCATAGAAATTTATTGCTAAAGCTTATTTAGGCTTGCTGTCACCTTGCGTAGGCTTATCTGATGGTGTGGTTGTGGGTGGGGTTTGATCAGGCTTAGTTGTTTCGTTCGCTTGAACATTTGCCAACGGTGTATTAGCTTTATTTGAGAAAGCTTTGAATCCTGAAATAGTACTTGTCATGATCTTTCCTTAGTAGTTGAAATAATGGTTGAGCAGTCAGTGTGGGCTTTTAATCTATTAACACTACGGTAGTTTTGAGATGTGTTTGTGGCTATATGTACAGTTTAAGGATTTATATCTTATTAATATTTCAATAATTTTTATATTTCATTGCAAGTGAGTGATTGTTATCACTATATGATTAATCACTTATAAGATGGCAGATACGCGAACTCAACAATGTATCTAATTCAAGGTGAGTTTATAAATTATTTAATACTTAGATGAAGTGGATCCGCAGGTGTTATAGTGAGGTATCTCTTAGGTACTTTATTACATGTCTGAAATATATAAATACCTTTACACAAAAATTAGTATAGGCGGTTCATTACCCACTTATAAGGTATTTAGTGGCGATATAGGTGGTAAAACAAAATGGGTATTTGCAGATAATACGTTCATGTATGGTTATGTATCAGACTGGTCTTTAAAACATGCGGGACTTGATTCTGGTCAAGCTTCTTGGTTGAATGAACCTAAATTAACCCTAGAAACTGAAAAACGAAAACTAGCCATATATAAGGCTTCACATTTGGATTTTATAACTGAAGACGAAAGTTAAATTTTCATTTTTTAATTTATTTTTTAAATTGGAGTGTTAATAGATTAAACACCTTGATTTAATTTATAGAAATATTCAGATTATCGAGTGAAGTTAATATTTTACATTAAAGTGCATAAGAATCTGAGTGAGGATGATTATCTAAAAATAATAAAATTTTTACAATATTGCTTTCTGCCCGATTCACTATCGATCAGCTTATATATGAAGTGATCATAAAAATTACGATGCTTAAAATCATTTATATTTTGCTTGAAATCACCTTCAAAGACTATTTTTCTAAAATATAAATTGCGTTTAACTTCAAATTCAGTTAATTCATTTTTCATTTTTTTGATCTCTATATGGCCTATTCAGATGATCCCTCAAAACCCAAACCTCATTATTTAAAACAATTTTATTACCTTTGTTAATGGTCAGAATTTCACCATAGAAGCCTGTCATATGTGTAAAAATGCCATTCTCATTGAAATTAGCCCAGGCACATCTACACTCGTTTGGATCGGATTCTTTGCAGAAAGTTAATAGAACTTGGGGATAGCGCATTTTCATGTATTCACTAAATTTAACGAAAAAATTCATAATCATTTTCAACAAAATATACATCACCAGTAGATTTTAATTCCCATTGCTTTGTGCCTTTAATTTTTGTGAGTTCTTGATTTAAATTATTAAATAACTTGACCATCAAATTATTTTCATTGAAATAACCTAAATATTGAATAATTGGAAGACTATGAAAATCTTCATACATTTTATGAACAATTACTTTTCTTGTTTTCATATCCATTCCTTACCATTTAAAAGGGATTACAATTTTAAGTGGCTTTGATCAAGTCTTGAAAAAAATTATTTTTTCACTGGATTTTCATTGTGTTCTTTTGGCGCATTTATATTGGGTTTATTTTCAGCATTTTTTTGCTGATCCTGATGTTTTTCCTGTTGTGACTTTTGGTTGTTGCCGCTAGAGGACGATGACTGTTGTTGTTGTTGTTGTTGTTGTTGTTGTTGGGATTTAGAATCATTTTGCTTATTGAAGTTTGTCATGATAATTGTCCTTTATTTGTCGAAAATATTAACGACTTAATGAGCATGTTCTTTATAATGATTAATAGATACTTATTATATGTATCAAACTATGTTGTTTTATAAGTTATTTTGCTTGGGTTGTTGAAATATATAAATTAAATATTTCTGTATTGTATTTAATGATCGGTTAATAGTATTTGTCCGTATTAATAGATTTTAGTGTTATTTGGTGGATTTGCTTGAAAGCTTAGAGTTGGTTGTCGGGAATTTTGGATTTTATATAAATGATTTTATGATTGAATAAGGATTTGAATATTTAATTTCATTATTACCAAATAAGTATATAGATAATAGCTAAAAATTATTGATTAACATAGCCCTACCGTGTTTATGTGAGCTAGAAAACAATAAACTGAATAAATAGCTCTGAAATAAACCAAGTAATCAAACTACTGAGGATGATGATAAAAAAGATTTCTTGTTTAATATTATCCAAAGGGTGACCTGCAAATTATTTTTTGTAAGAAATTCCGTAATTAACCAATTTACTCATTCAAGTAATTAAATGATTTCATATTAGTCATCCATCACCTGATGTCGTTCTTGATGATAGCTCTCTTCATTTTCTCCTTGCTTCCAGTAGGGAACAGCATACAGATACGTTTTTGGGATTTTAAATTGTTGCCTAAAAAGTTTACGCAGAGATACAACTCTCGTATTTTCACCTGCTAAGGACACTGAAACAGTCATGGACTGCCAATCTAAAAGATTCAAAGCATTCACAATTTTAGTTTCAGTGTTTTGATCTTTGATGATCCAATGAATCTGCATAAATTTGGGGTGTTTGATTTTTATTTGATCATTTGAATTCTCAATTTCAATCCAAACTTTACCCCCAGCATTTTCAGGTAATTGCTCTAAACTTGAAGAAATCATGGGTAGCGCTGATAAATCACCAATAAAAATCCAGTAATTTGCTTGCAAATTGAATCGATCAGGCCCACCTGGACCTGCCAATCCAAGCACGTTTCCTTTTTGCGCATGCATCGCCCAATCCGCTGCAATGCCAAAATCAGTATGACGTACAAAATCAACTACGAGTAATTGTTCATTTTTAAGAAAATCACGAATGGTATAAGTGCGCGTTACAGGTTTTTTTCCTTCAGGCCAAATGACTTTTCCAAGTTCATTCCGAGTAGGAAGTATGGGCTTTTGATCAATCTGCTCAGGAAAAAATAGCTTGATGTGCGCGCCATTTTGATCAGTAGGAAAATCCGAAAAATCATCACTCGAAAAATAAATACGTTGCAAGTGAGGGGACAATTGTTCCGATTTTTCAACATAAATATAACGTGGCGAAGGGAGAGAAATATTTGCCATGTGTATTCTGCTTTTAAAATTTATTGGGAAAATGGATTAGAAAATTTCTGAACGGAATAGCTCTGTGGAAATAATGTAATGCAACTAAAAACCATTTGCAAATGATAATCATTATATTTAATAATTTGTGTGAATGTTTTGATGACTCTATTTGAAGGCTTCATCAATAAATACACCTAGATTTTTATACTCGATTATAAAAATTATTTAAAATGGTATGACAACTCATGCAAACAATGGATTCTTTAGTTCCTTTAACTCGCGCACAACACAGTATGTGGAAAGGGCATCAGTACCACGGTAGTTATCCTTTTCACACAGCTGAATGGTTGGTGATCGAAGGGCCTTTAAACCGAGAGCTATTTCATCAAGCCATAGAGTTAACACTCAAAGAGGCGAAAGCCCTACATTGGCGAGTTTTGGAAAAGGATGGGAAAGTTTATCGTGTAGATGATGTGGGATTGCGTGCACCACGTTTTGTTGATTTATCGCATTTAGACGAACAAGGAATTTTAGATTGGGCGGATAAGGAAGTAGAGCCACCTTTTGATTTGAGTGTAGGTCATCTTTATGATTATGTATTTGCACATTTAGGTGAGCAAAAATACGGTTTATTGTTTAAAGCCCATCATGTTGCATTAGATGGCTATGCATATGGCTTAATGATTAGCCGTTTCTTCGATTATTACCAGTCTTTAAAAAATGATAAAGCTCTAAAAAACAAAGCCTTTGATCATTTTGATCGCTTTCTTGCAGATGAACAACGATATTTATCATCTCCTAAAGCAGAGCAAGATTTACAATTTTGGCGGGATAACTTTTCCAACGAATTAGCACCAAAGAAACGTTTAAAACGAAAATTAAAACAGCCATTTTATCAAGGTCCTCGCTATGAAGAAGTGATCGATTGGGATACACAGCTACAAATGAATAGTTTGGCAGCGGAACTGAAGCTACCGAGTGCCATGGTCGTGATGGCGGTGATGATGAGCTATTTAGTGAAACAATCAGGTGACACGCAGCAAAGTTTTGGCGTGCCAATGATGTCACGATTAGGCACAGCAGCGATGCGTATTCCTTGTTTAGTGATGAATATTTTACCCTTACGCTTAGCTGGTACAGGTCGAGAAAATTTGTCTGAAACGGTGCAGTTGTTGGCAAAACGTTTTGCAGAAATACGACCACATCAAAACAGTTATTTTGAGCAAATGCGTTATGTACTTGAAGGCTTTGAACCGATGGAAAATATTTTATTCGGTCCGATTGTCAATTGGATTCCTTATCCATTACCTGAACAGTTTGAGGGCTGTACACTGAATAAAACCACAATTTCTGCAGGACCAATTGAAGATTTTGATATTGCGATTACCAACAAATTCGTCAATGGTGTTGAACGTTTATACCTTGCAGTAGATGGGCATAAAGAACTTTATGATGTTGAGTCTCTAGGGGAATATTGGCATGACTTTATGTCAATGTTGCGTCTATGGTTAGCTCAACCTGAGCTGACAGCAAACCAATTAGCGATTCAAAAAAAACTACCAGTTTAAGGCTGGTAGTTTTAAGTAAATGGTTTAAGTCATTATTTTAACTAATTAGGTTTAAGTAGGTGTTATTAAACGCCTAAAGTTGCTCCACCATCCACGACCAGTTCGTGCATGGTGATTTGTTGTGCTTGATTGGAAAGTAAGAACAAAATTCCATTGGCAATATCTTCAGGTTCAGCCATTTTTCCAAGTGGGATACCACTACGGTATTGTTCAAGATTTCCTTCAACAATGCCTTTGGGTGGCTGTTCATCTGTCCATAATTGCTTTTGCATTTGAGTCAAAGTCGAACCAGGTAAAACAAGGTTGCAACGAATGCCATGTGGAGCGAGTTCTAGCGCTAAATTTTTAAAGAAGTGACTGACAGTTGCTTTGGTTGTGGCATAGAGCCCCATATTCATACGTGGAATCAATGCGGCATTCGAACTGATACTGACAATTGCGCCTGCTTTGTGAGGAATCATTTGTTTGGCAACCCACTGAGACAATAGGGCAGGTCCAATAAAGTTAACGGCTAAGTTATGTTGCCATTGTACTTCGGAGGTATCCAGTAAACTGCCCATTTCTAAAATCCCTGCTGCATTGACCAAGCCTGTAATGGCGAGGTGATTCCATGGTGATTGCTGAATTTTGCTAATTAATGTCGTTGTTTTGGAGATGTCATGGGAAATTGCATGAAAACGAGCAGTTTGGTCTGAGTCTAGCTTTTTTAAAACCTCCCAAGACTGTAGTTCAGGATTGAGGTCGATACCAATAACGTTATGTTGTTGTTGAATTAATTTCTCTACCACCACTGCACCAATGCCACGTGCGGCACCAGTCACAATAAATACTGTGGACATTTTTGAATCCTTTTTTAATTAACAAAATGTAACGATTATCATTACTAATTGAGAATAATAATCATTATAGTTATTGCGTTCAACCACTTTAATCCAAGAAAGTCGGGTTGGACTGTTAAAACATAATTGAAAGATGTGAGAGCAAATATGTTGCCAGTAGAACCATCAGTATTTAAAAATATGATTGGAATCACCAAGGAAGATTTAATTGAGGCAGATTTAGCCGGTTTTGTTTTTGCGACACCCACGGGAACAATATCGAGTAAAAAACTCATAAAAAATATTCATTTTGAGCGTGATGAAAACTTATCTTTTGAAGCACAACAACACGCATGGCTGAATAAAGCTCAACGAGAGCTACAGCAGAAAATTCAAGCAACAGGAAATGCTGAACTCATATTGGTGGGAAGTTTGCCTTTTGATCATCGCGATTTACCTGAAATGTCGATCGCAGAAGCGAAAAATACTTTTGTCACTGATGGGTTGAATTTGCCAGAGCCGATTGAACGACTCTCACAAGTTCAAGCGACTTTAGTTCCTCCTCAAGCAGACTATGTGGAAGGTGTTGCAAAACTCGTGCAACTCATGAAAACCACGCATCTTGAAAAAGCGGTATTGGCACGAGCAATTGATTTGAGCAGTGCGCAAAAAATCCCAGTTGTTAAATTATTTCATCAGTTATTTAGAACCAATCCAGACGGTTATACCTTTGCCTTGGCACAAGATCCTAAAAAGACAGGCTGGTTTTTAGGGGCGAGTCCAGAGTTATTGGTGGCAAAGCAAAACCAATATGTGTTTAGTAATCCTGTCGCAGGAACGCTTGCTCGAAGTTTGGATCCAGTTGAAGATCAAGCACAGGCTGATCGTTTATTTGCTTCAGCTAAGGATCAGCATGAACACAAAGTGGTGATTGAAGCCATTGCCGATCAACTTTCTCCTTTATGTCAAACACTGAGCATTCCAAAGTTACCCTCTCTCATCAAAACTCAAACAGTCTGGCATTTGGCGACTCAAATTAAAGGCACATTAAAAGATCCTGAAATGCACGTATTTGATCTTGCATCACTGTTACATCCGACACCTGCAGTCTGTGGTCAACCGCCGGCTTTAGCACGTGAATTGATTTCAGAACTTGAGCCTTTTCAACGTAATTTATTTGCAGGAACCATGGGCTGGAGCGATGCACACGGTAATGGTGCATGGGCAGTGAATGTACGCTGTGGGCGAATTTTTGAAAATACCGCTCGACTCTATGCGGGTGCAGGCATTGTGGAGGCGTCACAACCGACCAGTGAGTTAAATGAAACCATTGCAAAATTTAAGACCATGCTCAATGCAATGGGCTTAGATGCTGACCAACTGACTTATCAATAAGGCAGTCCCATGAATCTAAATAAACGAATTAAAGAAAATAAGTTGGAACAAAAACTTTGGGAGGGTATTACTCAATATCCAACCGAGTTCGTCGAAAAGTATATTGCGCAAGGTTATTGGCAAGGTCAGACACTGAGTGAGTTTTTTATAGAATGTGCAGAAAAATACGCAGACCAGATTGCATTGGTCTGTGGTGAGCGACGATTGAGTTATCGAGATCTACGTAATCGTATCGATGAGTTTGCTGTATATCTCAATCAAAAGGGCTATCAAATTGGCGATAGTGTTGTCATACAACTCCCTAATATTGCAGAGTTTTTTATCGCATATTTTGGTGCGTTGCGTATTGGCATGCGTCCTATTATGAGTTTGCCTGCACATCGACATGCTGAAGTGAGCCACTTCATTCAGCAGACAAATGCAAAGCTGTATATCTGTGCTGATAAATTCATGGGCTTTAACTACCGCAATTTAGCCAAAGAATGTCAAAAGCGTTGTGACAGCTTCGAGCAAGTGATTATTGTATCGAACACAGCTTTAGCTACAGATGAAAATGATAGTTTTGATACTTGGCCTGATACCTCAAAGTTTCAACAACAACGAATCGTTCCACCCCAATTGACCGCGCGTCATGTGGCTTTTTTTCAACTTTCAGGTGGAAGTACAGGAACTCCTAAATTGATTCCACGTACACATGATGACTATTTATATAGCGTTCGTGCGAGTGCTGATATTTGTGAATTGAATCAGCACACCAAGATGCTCATGGTACTACCTGTTGCGCATAATTTTAGTCTGAGTTCGGCAGGGTCATTGGGACTGTTTTATGCAGGTGGAATGTTGGTTTTAGCACAAGACCCATCAGCATCAAATTGTTTTGCATTAATTAAACAACACCAAATTTCTCATGTTGCTTTAGTGCCTGCGTTGGCTGCCGCGTGGGCAGAAGCTGTGCAAAAGGGTGCTGATAATATTTTTTCTCAGTTAGAGGTCTTACAAGTCGGTGGAGCAAGGCTAGCGGATGCTTTAGCTCGTCAATTGATTGAACAATATCAATGTCGTTTGCAACAAGTATTTGGTATGGCTGAAGGCTTGGTGAATTACACCAGATATACCGATGATGTTGAACAAATCATTTCAACTCAAGGAAGTCGAATCAGCCCTTACGATGAAATCAAAGTGGTAGATGATGAAGATCGTGAATTGCCCCTTGGTGAAGTTGGTCATTTACTCACCCGTGGTCCATATACCATTCGTGGTTATTACAATGTACCTGAACATAACCGAAATGCATTCACACTCGATGGTTTTTATCGTACAGGTGATTTAGTTCGAATCAATGCCGAAGGCAACATTATTGTTGAAGGGCGGAGTAAAGACCAAATCAATCGAGGTGGTGAAAAAATTGCGACAGAAGAAGTGGAGCAAGTACTGAATCAACATCCACAAGTGATTCAATCTGCATTGGTTTCAATGCCAGATCCAATGTTGGGTGAAAAGAGCTGTGCCTATATTCAATGGCGTATGGATGAACAAGATCCAAGTTCAATTCGAATTGGAATGCAACTTCGACAGTACGTGCAAGCCTATGGTTTGGCAACTTATAAGATTCCAGATCGTATCGAGTTTGTTGAAGATATGCCTTATACCGCTTTGGGCAAAATTGATAAAAAAGCATTAAGACAACGTTTAGTTGCCTAACACTTTATAAAATATTGAGGTAGAAAAATGGCTATTCCACGTATTGCAAGTTATCCCATGCCACAAGTGCGAGATTTTCCAACAAACAAAGTGAATTGGACGATTGATTCAAATCGAGCTGTCCTTTTGGTGCATGATTTACAGCAATATTTTTTAGATTTTTATGATCAAACTCAAGCCCCGATTCCTGAGCTTTTAAAGCATTGCCGTCAACTGATTGATGCATGTCATGCGCAAGGTATTCCTGTTTATTACACAGCACAACCGGGTGATCAAAGTACAGAGCATCGTCAGTTACTCACAGATTTTTGGGGCAAAGGTTTAGCGGCTGATCCTGAAATTGTGCAAATCATTCCAAGCCTAAAGCCAACGGAAAAAGACATGGTTTTAATGAAATGGCGTTATAGCGCCTTTAAGAAAAGTGACTTTGAACAACGGATTAAAGATGCAGGACGCGATCAACTGGTGATTTGCGGCGTGTACGCGCATATTGGTTGCCTACTCACAGCAGCGGAAGCTTTTATGCTGGATATGCAAGCCTTTTTAGTGGGAGATGCTTTGGCTGATTTTAGTCTTGAAGAGCATGCAATGGCATTAAAATATGCAACGGGCCGCTGTGCCAAAGTTGTCGATACTGCGACAGCGCTCACTGAGTTGAACGTACAGGCAAACACTGAGCAAAAAGTGGAGGCACTAGCATGAGTTCGGTTCAATTCAGTTTAGAGGGAATACGTCAGACTGTAGCAACACAATTGGGCATTGAGGCGACTGAAATCCGAAACGATGACAACTTGTTTATGTTGGGTCTGGATTCAATGAGCTTGATGACACTGGTTGGACTGTGGCGTGAGCAGGGGGTGAGTGTTGAGTTCCAAGACTTGGTTGAGGAACCCACTTTGCAAGACTGGCAACATCGCTTGAAACCGAACCCTGTATTCTCTGGACTGGCCAAATAAATATCCAAATTTTCCATCAATAAACCCAATGCTTGATCTCTAAGATCAATCATGATTGAGAACGGCCCCAGCCACGTCACTTCGCCAAGGCCATTTCGTTTACAGCTGTTTGTAACGCGAGTGGATCTTCCATGCAGTTAGAAAATTATTATTCTCCGAAACAATGGCAAAAAATTCAGAATTTTGCTGCCAATAAGCCGAGCCCATTTTTATTGCTCGATTTAGATCGGGTTGAGTTTAACTATCAAGAGCTTCAACACAGTTTTCCTCAGGCCAATATCTTTTATGCGGTCAAAGCCAATCCAAGTATCGAAATTTTACAACGCTTAGATCGGTTGGGTTCATGTTTTGATATTGCCTCAGTGTATGAGCTTGATCGGGTGATTGATTGCGGTATTTCACCCGAGCGCATTTCTTTTGGGAATACCATTAAAAAAGCATCCGATGTGAAATATGCCTATGACAAAGGCATTCGATTGTTCGTGACAGATGCACAAGCCGACCTAGAACAAATAGCACAATATGCACCGAACTCTAAGGTTTTTGTACGAGTACTGGTTGAGTCGGGGAGCACATCGGATTGGCCTTTATCACGTAAATTTGGCTGTGATACCCAAATGGCAATTGATTTGATGGTGAAAGCTCAGCAAATGGGTTTACAACCTTATGGGGTATCTTTCCATGTGGGGAGTCAACAAAATGATGTCACGGTTTGGCGTACTGCGTTAAAAACGGCAAAAGTTGTATTTGAGACCCTCGAAAAAGAACATGGCATTCAACTGGAACTGATCAATGCAGGTGGTGGGTTCCCTGCACAATATTTAGCAGATATTGATAGCATTCAAGACTATGCGAAGCGTATTCAATGCTATATGGATGATTTATTCCAACAAAAAGTAACGCTGTTTTTAGAGCCTGGACGTTCTTTGGTTGGCGATGCAGGCGTGATTGTTTCTGAAATTGTATTGATTTCAAATAAATCTGAACAAGATGAAAAACGTTGGATCTATACCGATGTAGGTGTATTTAACGGTCTTATTGAAACGCTAGGTGAAATGATTAAGTATCCGATTTATACCCCTAAAATGCATAATAATTCGCCGAAATCTAACGTGGTTTTAGCAGGACCAACCTGCGATTCGACTGACATTATGTATGAAAAAATTGCTTATCCACTTCCTCAAGACTTAGCAATGGGAGATCGATTGTATTGGTTGAGTACAGGTGCTTATACGACATCTTATGCATCAGTGGAATTTAATGGTTACCCACCATTGAAAACTTTCTATTTAGATTAAATGTTCAAACCTCCCATAATACCCAGCTTGAGTTATCTCGCTGGGTTTTTTTATAACGAACAATTTTTGTATTCAACATTGGGGTTGCTTGACTGTAAACAGTATTGAAAATCATAAAAATAGCTCTCGTTCATAAAATTTCAATCCATTTAGTATGTTCTTTAATCGAATTTAACTGTAATTTGCAAAAGTATAAAAGATAATTTAAATGATAATGATGTTTCAAATGATAATTATTATCATTAATTGGGTGTATGATATTTCCAAAATTAATATCATGATCCAGTGGGGCATCACTTTGAAAAGAAATCTATTATTTTTGTCTTTAGTCACCATTCCTTTTTTTGCTGTAGCTGAAGAGCCGACTCAATTGGCAACGATTGTTGTTAAAGCAGATTCTCAAGAAACTGATGTCACAGGAAAATTAAAAAAGAAAGCGACCTTGAATATTTTAGGTGAAAAAGATGTTTTAGATACGCCTTTTACGATTCGTAATTACAGTGATCAAGCGATTCAGGACTCACATGCACATACCATGGCAGATGTACTAAAAACAGATCCAAGTATTCGTACAACAACAAACAGCGGTCATTTAAATGAGAACTTTAGTATTCGTGGTTTTAGTGTAGGCTGGGAAGATTATAACCTCAATGGTTTATATGGTATGGCGCCTTCGGGTCGTGTAACTACAGATATTTTAGGTTCAGTCACTGTACTCAAAGGTCCTAATGCTCTTGTTGCAGGGATGCCACCTGCTGGTGGCGTTGGTGGAGTAATTATTGCCAATACTAAACGTGCGGACAAAGAGCTGACCCGAGTTACAGCAAACTTTGAAGATGAAGGTTTTTATAAATCTGGTTTTGATGTTGCACGCCGTTTTGGTGAAAACCAAGAGTTTGGTGCGCGTGTAAGCGCCAACTATGGTCAAGGTGAACATGTTGTTGATGGCTTAGAAGACGAAAGTGTTTCAGCAGTTATTGGACTAGATTGGACGACTGATAAGGCTAAAATTAATTTAGATGCTTACACCACAAGTGACAAACGTGATGGTGGATCACCAGCAATGGTTCAATTTAGTGAAAAAACAAGTGTACTTGATGCACCTGATGGCAGAACAAATTTATTCCCAAATCTACATGGCAGACAGTCAGCGCAACATGTCGGAATTTCAGGTGAATATAAATTACTTGATAATTTAAAAGTGATTGCAGGTATTGGTGTTGCCGAACAGAAGTATCAAGGTCATCTGTTTGGGACGCGTGTAGTCGTAAATGATAAACAAGGCAATGCAACATCTCAATATTATCATGTTCAGCAAAAACAACAGAATAAGACCGCTAATTTAGGCCTTGAAGGTGCATTTAGCACAGGCAATATTGATCATGTGGTGGGTATCCGTGCTGACTATTTAAATCAGGAAGAGGAAAGACATACGGGGCGTGGTAACCAGAGTCCGAATTTTACAACCAATATTTATAACCCAAATGCGAATCAAGCAATGCCAGGCCCTCCTCGCACTGCACCTTTTTCAGATAACGACTATATAAGCTACTCTTTAACTGATCAAATTTCATTATTAGATGAGAAATTACAGTTTATTTTAGGTGTGCGTTATCAAGATATGGATCTAACAAATCCAACGACTAAGATGAATTATAATGAAGATAAAGTTTCACCAAGCCTAGGTATTGTCGTTAAACCATGGGGTGAAGATTTGTCACTGTATGCTAGTTATGTCGAAGGACTAACAGCAGGTAGTACTTTAGATAAGGATAAGGATGTAAATGATGGGAAAACTTTTGCACCGTTCCAAACTAAGCAATATGAGATTGGTGCTAAATACCAACATGGATCTTGGTTACATACGATCTCAGCATATCAAATCGAGAAGCCTAGCCTAATTGAACAGGCAATCATTGATGATCCTGACTATTTAACAATAACAACCGATAGTGGTGAAACAACATCGAAAGGTATTGAGTATGGATTCTCTGGTAACGTGATTGATGATGTGATTATCTGGGGTAATTTAGCTTATATTGATGCTGAATATACTAAAACTTCAACTGCTATCGAAGGTAATACCGTGATTGGTCAGCCTGAGTTTACAGCGGGCTTGGGTGTTGAATACAAATTTCCTGTGGATGGTTTTAGTGTTAATGCCCGTGCCACATATGTAGATGAACAATACTTAACCCAAGATAACAAGCTTGAATTACCTGACTACACATTATTGGATATTGGTGCGAAATACAAAACCAATATCGGTGGTGTAGATACAACCTTCCGCGCAAATATTGATAATGTGACTGATGAAAAATATTGGGCTGGCGTTTTTGGTAATGGCTTTACAACAATCGGTGCAGGGCGTACTTACAAACTTGGCCTAACATTTGATTTCTAAAATTTTCGTCTTATTAAAGGATTAAGCCCTTTACTATTTATTGCGAGCGCTCATTCATAACTTGGATGAGATCCGCAATAAATAGGATGGTTTTTATAGTTCCCCCTCAATTCACGTTTATACAGTTTTGAACTCTCCATAATTAAAAGACCGCTTATTTATTTGTAAATTGATTCACTCTTTCAAGTTTATGAAAACAAATGATTGATTAAATTAAGTTTATAAGGTGAAAAATATTGAAATTTATCGCATTTTTTTGTGTTTTGCTTGGATGTGTATTGATGTATTGCTCACATACAAACCAAGACCTTTTAGATAAGAAACTTCCTGATTCATTGCGTTGGTTTGCATTGTTGAGTATTGGACTGGCATTGATTCTATTTTTAATCTGTACACCCAAACTTGTTGCTATTTTTATGTGGTTATTGACCATTTTGGTGATGTGGTCATTTTTACCTTTTATTCCACTCATCTTCAAAAAATATAGCTCATGAAGTCATTCATTCATCAAAAAATACAAGCAGATTGGTGGACAAAATCATTTGCGGGTTTTGTACTAGGTTTCATTTTGTCATTGCTGTGTGCATCGATCATTACCATTTTCGCATTTAAGACACTGAGTCCTGGTTTAGCACCGCAGTTTGGTATGTGGTCGATACCATGGATTTGGTTACCTTTATGTTTTATCGCATTTTTTATTCCCAAAGGGTGGCAGGCTATCGCTATATATTCCGCCCTTAATGTTTTGGCTTATGCCGTTTTGTATGGGTTAAGAGGTTTTTAAATTGAAAGTTCGTACTGATATTATTCGACATGCGAAAGAACTTCATACTTGGGTTGGAATTATATGTGGAATAGTATTGTTCATCTGCTTTTTTGCAGGTGGGCTCAGTATGTTTCAACATGATTTAAGTCGCTGGGGCACACCGCCACAACAACAATTAAGCTCTATTTCTATATCCCAATACAACCCGTTGGTCGAACAAGTCCAAAAAGAATATCCCGAGACGTTAAAAGGTTTTCAGCTAAACTTTGATTCTAAAGAGTTTCACTATGCTCCGATGCAGTGGCAAGCGATAGAGGAAAAAGGACATGATGAACATGGGTTTGATACAGAACAGCACAGTATGTTGGCAACGTTCAAGCCAGATGGATCATTACAATTAGAACAAGAAAATCTATCCAAACTCGGTTGGATGATTGAACAATTACATGAAACGGCAGGTATTCCGGGAACCATAGGTCATCATACATTTGGAATGTATGTGATGGGTGTTGTTTGTGTTCTGTATTTTCTCGCCTTAATGACAGGATTAATTGTTTTATTACCGACTCTAGTGAAGGACTATTTTGCAGTTCGTCAGGGCAAAAATAAAAAAAGATTTTGGTTGGATGCGCATAATGTTGTAGGTATAACCAGTTTACCTTTTCATATTATGATCAGTGTGACTGTCATTGCCTTTGCATTTCATGATGTATTTTATGATGCGATTGGGAAATTAATTTCTCCCGATAAACCACTTTTTGAACGACCACCTGCCGTTAAAGTGGTTGAACCTTTAGAACCTTTCGATGTAGAAAAAATTTTATTTAAAATTAAACAACAAGCACCTGAATATCAGGTTAGTTCAATTGGCTTCACTAACCTTGATCAGCCATCGAAGGCATCTGCACGAGTTAATTTATATAGTGCTGATCAAATGCTTCGTGGTGATCGTTTTGATGTCATAGTTTTTAATCCCTATTTAGATAAGCCTTTAAATACCAGTAATTTAAATACACATGCAACAGCAATGGATCAAGTAATTCGATCGATGTTTGGTTTACATTTTGGAAATTATGGGGGCGATTTAACCCGATGGTTATATTTGGTCTTAGGTATGGGGGGAGCATTTTTGTTTTATTCAGGGAATATTCTTTGGATTGAGTCACGGATTAAACGCCAAAAAAATCCTAATTTACCTGTTCCAAATCAGAGAAAAGATGTCAGGTTTATTGCGAGTTTAACGATCGGAGCTTGCTTAGGATGCATTTTAGCTATTACAGCCAGTATGCTGATTGGCCGCTGGGCTTATGTGATCAATGCCGAACTCATCAGTTTGAATCATTGGTTTATGTATAGTTATTATGCTGTCTTTTTGTCTTGTTTGATCTATAGCTTTATCAAGGGTGCAGGAAAAGCATTACCCCAACTCTTAATTTCAATAGCTATTCTATTGTGTTTATTACCCCTAACATCTTTTATTGCATTGTTATTGCCTAACATGGGTTTATGGTCTTCACATTCATCGTTATGGTGGATTGATATCATGGCAGTTGTATTGGCTATACTATTTTTACGTTTTTATATTCAAGCAAAGCATAGACAGAAAAATATAGAGGCAGGTAGCATTTGGGCTTAATCGAATGATGAACTTTGAATTGATTGATATTGTGGATATATAATTTTTAATGGAGTAGTAACGAATTCTTAGCGATAGCCACTCAATCCTGTTTTGGAATTATAAAAGCCCTTAGATGTAAATTTGAGGGCTTCATTTTTCGATATTTTTATTAAAAAACATTCAAAAGCTATTGCTCTAAAATTTTAAGAATTGTTATTTACGATAATGGTTCTTGAATTAAATGGGAAAAGCTTTAAATGTGGACTTAAAGAAATTAATTCTTCCAAAGTAATCATCAATGCATAAAATTTCAAATCCAATCAGCAATACCGAAATCAATTGAATAGTGCACTAAATTGTAGCGCACTATTCTTTAGAATATAGATTGGCTCAAGCCTAAATATATTTAATTATTTATAAATAAACTGCGATATTTTATTTGCTGCCAGTACCACTTTTTGAGAAATCGTTGTGGTGAACTCTGTTTCTGAGTAAGTGCTGATTGGGCAACTTACTGAGAGTACAGCAACCAATTCATTGTTGGCTTGGTTATAAATAGGTGCTGCACAAGCGGCCATGTCAGTATTGTAATGCCCCCAACTGACCATGAATGATTGGCTACGAACATAGTCTAATCTTTCAAGCAGACTGTTGAGATCTTTAGGGGTTTTATCTGAAAATACTTCCCAATCTTTAAAGTTGGTATAGCGCTTTTTGACTTCAGTATTCGACAATCTAGATAACAATAATTGACCGATCACCGTTGCATGTGCAGGCCAACGAGTACCTATGCGAACATTGCTGGTAAAGAAACCTTGTGATTGTAAATTGCTAATAAATAAAAGATTGGTTTCTTCTAATACAGAGAGATGTACTGCAATTTTGACACTGTCTCTTAACTCTTTCAGGATCGGCATTGCAAGTTCTGTGATTGAAAGTTCAGACAAACTGTTAAAACCTAATTTCATGACATTACTATCGAGTGCATAGGTTTTTTGAGAGGTCTTTTTTAAGTATCCAGATGCCTCTAATGTATAAATCAATCGAAATGCGCTTGAACGATTTACATCAATTTTTTCTGCGATTTCAGAAATCGTCATTTCTTGGTTTAAATGATCGAATAAATTTAATATCGCTAGTCCTCTGACCAGACCGGGTACGAGATAGCGCTCTTCATTTTTTTCTTGCACTTCTTCAGATACATCTTCATTCAATATTGAATTCATTAAAGTAAAAACCTTTAAGGGAAATGAGCTGCCCAAAAATGGACGGTACTGCACTATATTTTAGCCACTAAAAAGCAACTAAACAATGTTTATATATAAAACAAAAATTACTATATAAAACGTAACAATATGTGAAAAAAAGATAAGCATATAAAAAGCAACGGAAAATAAGATTTGACAATTATTTTGATTAAATACTATTCTGATACTAAGTTTTAAATATTAAATAATGTTTTGCATACAAAACATGGAGTTTAGCTAATGAATTGGATTTCAGTATGTAAAGTAGACGAGGTTGCTGAGGAAGAACCTAAAGCAATCGAGGTTAATGATAAGAAAATTGGTGTTTTCATTATTGAAGAAAAATACTTCGCAATTGAGAACGTTTGCCCACATGCCTTTGCGCTATTAACAGAAGGTTTTATTGAAGATTCGACCGTTGAGTGTCCATTGCATGAAGCAATTTTTGATATTCCGACTGGACGTTTAGCAAGTGGACCGGGTTGTCGTGATCTATGCACGTATCCCGTTCGAGTTGAAAGTGGTGAGATCCAAATTCAACTTTAAAAATGGATTATTAGGGAATTTGTCCAATGAAACTATATAACGAAAAGCTAGCAAGATGGGTTCATTCAGTACCTTCTAGTGATGCAGGGATTAACAATATTCAAGTACCAGGAGATGTTGAACACTTGGTATGGCAGAACCGCTACAAAGAACCAAGTTTATATGAGAGTGACTTTGTTCAGCATTTACTTCAAGCATTTACCGATGGTGTAACTGAATTAGAGAATTTGGTGAATGCGCTTAATCAACAAGGTTTCAGAGATGAATCAGGTGATCTATGGACGATTGATCACTTCACAACTGAAATGCAGCGCTTAGGTTACTAAAAATATAGGGACATCATCATGGTTACAGCAGAAATTAATGTTGAGCAGTATCTAGATCTTGGTCTACGTGATCAATGGCATCCAGTATTGGCAAGTTGGGAAGTTGCTTCAAGCCCAGTCGGTATTACACGATTGGGTGAAAATATCGTGGTTTGGCGTGATGACCAAGGTCAGGTACATGCATTAGAAGATCGTTGTCCACATCGTGGGGCAAGACTGTCTCTGGGTTGGAACTTGGGGCATCGGATTGCATGTTGGTATCACGGTGTTGAAGTTCGTCATGATGGTGTAGTTGAAGATGTTCCTGCGGTTCATGATTGTCCACTCAAAGGCAGTGATTGTGTAAAGACTTACCCAGTTCAAGAGTTGCATGGTGCTATTTTTATTTGGTTTGGTATAGATGCATCTGAAAAACCTGCTGAGTTAATGCTTCCAGATCAATTGGCAAGTGATGAGTGGAGTTCTTTCCTTTGCATGGCAGATTGGAAAGTGAACCATCAATATGCGATTGATAATGTGATGGATCCAATGCACGGAACATATTTACATTGCACATCACACTCTATGGCAGATGGTGAAAAAACAGCAGAGATGAAACATCGACCAACGAAAGATGGTTTTGTATTTGAGAAAGAAGGGCAAACAGGAGTGAATTTTGACTGGGTTGAATATGGTCAAACAGGTTCAGCTTGGTTACGTTTGTCTATTCCCTATCGCAAGCAGTTTGGTCCAGGTGGTGAGTTTTGGATTGTTGGTTTTGCTACGCCCATTGATGAAAATAATACCCGTGTATTCTTTTGGCGCTGTCGTAAAGTGTCGGGCTGGCAACGAAATGTGTGGCGTTTCTTGTATCGTAATCATTTAGAACAGTTGCATTGGGATGTTTTAGAGCAAGACCGAATTATTCTTGAAAATCTTGCGCCAAATGCACGTAAGCATGAATTCCTTTATCAGCACGATGTAGGCCTATCACGCTTACGCCGTTTAATGAAAAAAGAAGCTGAAAAGCAAATCAAAAAAATAACAGCACTTCGTACCGCTCAAAACGAAAACCGTATTGATATTAAGGAAGTGTCAAATGGCTAGTTTACCCATTTTACAAGGTAAACGCATTCTGGTGACAGGTGCGGCAAGAGGTTTAGGGCGTGACTTTGCACAAGCAGCTGCGGAAGCTGGTGCAACAGTGGTCATGGCTGATATTTTGACTGAACTTGTTCAGAGTGAGGCTTTAGCACTTACAGAGAAAGGCTTAAATGTTTCAGCAGTAACTATTGATTTAAGCCAAAAAGCATCGATTCAGGCTGCGATAGAGACTACGGTTGAGCGTCTTTCAGGTTTAGATGGTTTGATTAATTGTGCTGCGCTGGCAACAGGTGTGGGTGGTGTTTCTCTCATGGAATATGACGAAGATCTTTGGGATCGAGTCATGACTGTGAATGTCAAAGGCACATGGTTGGTTACTCGAGCCTGCGTCCCTCATCTTAAAAAATCGGGTTCAGGGAAAATCGTAAATATTGCATCAGACACAGCAATGTGGGGTGCGCAACGGTTAATGGCGTATGTCGCAAGTAAAGGTGCCATCATTTCCATGACACGTTCAATGGCACGTGAACTGGGTGAAGATAATATTTGTGTCAACACGATTAGCCCAGGTTTAACACTGGTCGAAGCAACAGAATATGTACCTCAAGCTCGTCATGATTTGTATGTCAACGGAAGAGCAATACAACGTCAACAACATCCACAGGATTTAAACGGCACAGCGATTTATCTACTTTCAGATATGTCTTCATTTGTGACTGGGCAGAACATTCCTGTGAATGGCGGCTTTGTATTTAATTAAGGAGCAACACATGATTACAGGTATTGAAGTACTCAAGTTTGGTGTTGAAGATAAAGAACAAGCCAAAAAATTCCTAAATGATTTTGGTCTTACTTTCAGTCCTTCGGATATTGAAGCAACTGAGCTTTATCAAACGCAGAATGGTTGCAAAATCTATTTATACGATATTGCAGATGAGCGTTTACCTACTGCAATTGAGCAAGGTTCAACCCTACGTGAAGTGACTTGGGGTGTAGAGAATGATCAAGATCTTGAATTGTTAAAAGCCAAACTTTCAGCTGAGCCAAAATTTGAAAGTTCAGCGACTAAAGTACAGTGTCTTGATCCAAATGGTATGACTATCGTATTTGAAAAGACGATGACCACGGATGTTTCAAAATCAAAAACAGAAGGCATTAACCAATTCGGCAATGTACAAAGAGTAAATGCAGCAAGCCCAGTTTATGACAAAGCTGAACCTGTTGATATCGGTCATGTGGTGTTTTTCACGCCTGATCTAAAAACAACTCAAGCATTTTATATTGAAAAATTAGGCTTCCATTTATCTGATGCTTATACAAATAGAGGTGCATTCCTGCGTTGCCGCGGTGAAGGTTTCCATCATGACTTGTTTTTACTCTCTATTCCCAATAAGCCAGCTGGTTTAAACCATGTCGCTTTCGTGGTTCGTGATATTCATGAAGTCATTGGTGGTGGTTTAAGTATGAATCGTCAGGATTGGTCAACCTTTATCGGCCCTGGACGTCATCCGATTTCATCTGCGTATTTTTGGTATGTAAATTCGCCATTAGGTGGTGCTTTTGAGTACTACACCAATGATGACTATTTAACTGAAGAATGGAAACCGCGTGAAGAAGAGCATCGTTTAGAGTTATTTACAGAATGGGCGATTGAAGGCGGTTTAGATCATGAAACTCGTCGTCAGGTAAAGCCTGTCTAGTTTCTTCAAGATAAGGATATCGTGAGCATGAATAAAATTGTGATTATCGGTGCGGGACAAGCTGCTGGTTGGGCGGTTCACACCCTACGCCATCAAGGATATGAGGGTGAAATCCACGTCATCTCAAATGAAGATCAAGTGTTTTATGAACGTCCGCCGTTATCAAAACAAGTTCTTGCTCAAGAGGCGACTGAAGAGAGTTTAAATTTATTTTCAAGTGAACAAATGGATGCATTTTCTATTATTTGGCACAAACCAGATTTAGCCATTCAGATTGATAAGTCTGCAAAAAATGTACACTTGAAAAGTGGTCAAGTATTGGCTTATGACAAGCTTCTCGTTGCTACAGGTAGTCGAGCGCGTATTCCTGTAACCGAGTGGGCAACATTTAAACATGTTTATACCATGCGTGATATTCAGGACTGTAAGGCTTTAACCGAACAGCTTCAAACAGCTAAGAAGGTTGCTGTTATTGGTGGTGGGTGGATTGGCTTAGAGATTGCTGCAACCGCAAATAAGCTCGGGAAGCATGTTGAAATTTTTGAGTATGGAACACGTTTGTGTGCCAGAAGTGTCAGCCCTGAGGTTTCAGAGTTTCTTAAAAATCTGCATGAAAATGCAGGGACTCAGATTCATCTGAATGCGACCCAATTAACGTTGAATGAAACAGATCATCATCAAGTTGAAGTACGTAATGCAGATGCTGAACCGGATGTATTCGATTGTGTCGTGGTCGGTGCAGGTGCTGAAATCGCAAAAGAGCTGGCTGTTGATGCTGCGCTGGAAATCAAAGACGGCATCGCTGTTAATTCATATGGTCAATCTTCAGATCCAGATATTTATGCAGCTGGCGATGTCGCGATACATCCTGCATTGGGTTACTGCATCCAATCTTGGGCAAATGCTCAAAACCAAGCGATTTCTGCTGCAAAATCAATGTTAGGTGAATTGACAGAATATCGAGATATTCCTTGGTTATGGTCAGATCAATATCAACACAATATACAAATTTTAGGAACGTATCAGCCAGAGCACACCGCTCAGGTAATCCTACGAAGGACTGATCCGAATCAACAAAGTTTTTTTTATCTAAATGATAAAAATCAGCTCATTAATATGATTGCAGTGAATGAAGCGAAATTAGTCAAGCTTGCAAAAAGATGGTTGGCAAGTGACAAAATACTTGATCCTCAGCAACTACAAGATCCAGATTTTAATCTTATGAAATTGAAGTAGCCAAGTTATAGATCTCACTTAAAAACATATTCGAAGGAACGTACCATGGAAAGTGAAACAAAAACCGGGATAAAGCATTGGACACCAGCAGTCATTTTAATGATATGTGTGGTGCTCGCATTTTTTGACAAGATTAGTATTGCGGTTCTGTTTTCTGATGCAACATTTTTAGATGTGATGGGCATTGGTCAAGACAAAGCAAAATTAGGATGGCTCATGACCAGCTTTTTGTTGGCATACGGCTTTTCTTCCATGTTTTTAAGTTTTTTAGGTGATATTTTTTGCCCTAAAAAAATGCTGTTATGGAGTGTTGCCTCGTGGGGTTTACTCATGTTGGCAATGGGCTTTACCTCTGATTTTACAACACTTGTTGTATTACGAATCTTATTGGGATTGGCTGAAGGCCCATTATTTGCACTGGCTTACACCATTGTAAAACAGACCTATACCGATCGTCAGCAAGCACGTGCTTCGACTATGTTTTTGCTTGGAACGCCTATCGGTGCATTCCTTGGTTTTCCAATCACCGCGTATGTTTTAGCTCACTACGATTGGCATTCAACTTTCTTTGTAATGGCCGCTTTAACGCTTGTTGTGATGATACTGGTTTATTTTGGACTGAAAAATTTAAATCTGAAACGAACTGTAGATTTAGATGGCGTAGCAAAGCGTGTCAATTTTAAAGAGCATGTTTCAAATACCAAGAAGCTTTTGACCAATAGCGCATTTTGGCTGATCTGTGTGTTTAACATTGCTTTGATGACGTATTTGTGGGGGCTGAACAGTTGGGTACCTTCATATTTAATCCAAGACAAAGGCTTTAATTTAAAAGAGTTCGGTATTTATGCAAGTTTCCCATTCATTGCAATGTTGATTGGTGAAATCGTGGGTGCAGTGTTCTCTGACAAGATGGGTAAACGTGCCATTCAAGTCAGTGGCGGACTCTTCGTCGCAGGTATTTTTATGTACCTGATGGTGATTGCGACCAATCCAATGATGGTGATTTTGGCAATGTCCTTGAGTGCGATGGCATGGGGCTTTGGTGTTGCAGCTGTATTCGCTTTATTGGCACGGATTACCACAGCAGATGTTGGTGCAACAGCAGGTGGGATTTTCAATGGTTTGGGTAACTTCGCCAGTGCAGCAGCACCTGTAATTATTGGTGCGATCGTGATGCAAACAGGTAGTTTTAACCTTGGAATTACTTTCCTTGCGGTGGTGGCAGTGGTTGGATCATTCTTTCTCGCACCTTTATTAAAACGCTACTAACTACTTACTCAAGATACCGACTCAATATAAAGAGTTCAGAGCAGAGAAATTTAATAAACGGGCTGAAAGGAATATTAACTTGAATATTCAGCCCGAAACCAGATAGGAGAGAGTTTCATGTCAACTCAACAATTTGAATCTTGGAAACAACCAGAAAATAAATCGCTTGAAGAGTGGATTGGTGGACGTATTGCTCGTTTTGAAACACGTAAATATGATTTCGATGCATTGAAATTTCAAGCAGATTACGATCCGAAATATCGCCGTGCACAGATGCGTTATATGGGTACAGGAGCAACAGGTGTTGCTGATGATAGCAATACAGTTCCTGCTGAAAACTTCACATTTTCAACGATGGTATTGCCACCACAATGTGAAGGTCCTCTGCATATTCATCATGATGTTGAAGAAGTGTTCTTCATGCTTCGTGGCGAAATTGATCTGTTTATTGAGCATGAAGGTGAAAGATTCTCAACGCGTTTAAAAGAGCGCGATTTGATTTCTATCCCACCAGGGATTTACCGAGGTCTATTTAACCCAGGCGTTGAAGATGCATTGATGTGTGTAATGTTAGGTACAGGTAAGCCAACAATTCCTAACTATCCGCCTGAACACCCTCTCTCTCAAATCAAACGTTAAGTTAAGCAAAGGGGATTGGAATGACTTATATCGAGCAATTAGAACAATTTGAATTGAAAACGATTCAACTCAATGGTGTTCAACAGTCTTATCGAGAATCAGGACATGGCAAGACACTTGTACTGCTACATGGCATTAGCTCAGGTTCTGGTTCATGGGTAAAACAATTGCAAGATTTAAGTCAGTATTTCCACGTCATCGCATGGGATGCACCAGGATATGGGTTATCAGATCCTTTAAACACAGACCAACCCAATGCAACTGATTATGCCGAACGATTGAAGGCTCTATTAGACCAACTGAATCTTAAAGACATCATTTTAGTTGGGCATTCACTTGGGGCTTTGCAAGCCGCTGCATTTGCAAGTCTTTATCCTGAATATGTGAGTGATTTAGTACTGGCAAATGTAGCACAGGGTTATCAAGGTTTCGAAGCTCAGAAACAACAAGAAGTCTTTGAGAAAAGACCCAAGATGTTAAAGGAATTAGGTGCAAAACGGATGGCGGAGTCTAGAGGCCCTCATCTTGTGGCACATGCCAGTCATGATGCGATGCAACTGATTGAGACCGTGATGCAAGGCATAAGCTTGAAAGGTTTCACGGATGCATCGTATTTATTGGCTTACGATTCGATTCAAAGTTATTTGACCCAACAGCAACCCAATACTCACATAGTCATTGGCATGTCGGATGGGATTACTCCAGCAACAGATATTGAAATGTTAGCGAACAGTTACGCATTAGATCATCGCTATCAAATACAAGATGCAGGTCATTTAAGTTATTTAGATCAAACCAAGCAGTTTAATCAAATTTTATTGTCGCTAATTTAAGCACGAATGTGAGATAGGGAAATGAGCTTCCAATTGAATGGAAAAAATGCAGTAGTGACCGGTGGCTCGTCTGGTATTGGACTGGCTACGGTTGAGCTGTTGGTAGCAGAAGGTGCAAACGTCGCTTGGTGTGGTCGTGATGAAAAGCGTCTGAGTGATTCTAAAGATTTTATTTTATCACGCTATCCAAATGCCAATATTTACACAGCAACTTGTAATGTTTTAGACAAAACAGATGTACAGGCTTTTGCTGATCGAGTTGAAAAGCAGTTTGGTGGTGTTGATATTTTAATTAATAACGCAGGTCAAGGACGTGTTTCAAACTTTGAAAATACGCAAGATGAAGATTGGTTGAAAGAAATTGAATTGAAGTATTTCAGTGTATTACATCCAATTAAAGCATTTTTACCTGCTTTAAAACAGTCGAATTTCGGTTCTATTACCAATGTAAATTCTCTGCTTGCTTTACAGCCTGAACCTCACATGATCGCAACCTCATCTGCGCGTGCCGCATTGTTGAACTTAACACATTCTATGGCACATGAGTTTTCTCAATACAACATTCGAGTGAATTCTATTTTGCTCGGCATGGTGGAGTCTGCACAGTGGAAACGCCGTTTCGCAGACCGTTCAGATTTGAGTCAGAGCTGGGAAGAGTGGATTGGCAATATTGCAAAAAAACGCGGTATTCCCATGGCACGTTTAGGGAAGCCCGAAGAGCCTGCACGCGCATTGGTATTTTTAGCTTCACCGATGGCGTCTTACACGACAGGTTCAACCATCGATGTTTCTGGTGGCTTTAATAAGCATATATAAGGTGATCTTATGAAGCAGTTAATGATGATTGGTTTTGGCGCAATGGCAAATGAAGTGCGATCACATTTGCCTAAAGATCTTGAACTGAAATGGGTAGTCGTACCTGAACGTAGTGTTGAAGCAGTGAAGCAAAAAGTGTCTGCAGATATTCAAGTGATTTCAAATATCGATGATTGCATAGGCGAACCTGATTACGTTGTTGAAGTGGCGGGTCAAGCTGCGGTGAAAGAACATGCTGTAAATGTACTTGAACGCGGTTGGACGATTGGACTGATTTCAGTAGGTACATTAGCTGATCCTGTGTTTTTTGAAAAATTGCAAAAAACAGCTGAAAAATCAGGAGCACATTTACATTTACTTGCAGGTGCTATTGCGGGGATTGATGGCATAGCTGCAGCCAAAGAAGGTGGCTTGGAAAAAGTCACTTATAAAGGCTGTAAAAGTCCAAATAGTTGGCGTGGCAGTTATGCAGAAAAGCTGATTGATTTGGACAGTGTAAAAGAAGCAACTGTCTTTTATACAGGAACAGCGCGTCAAGCCGCTTTGAATTTTCCTGCCAATGCTAATGTTGCCGCAACCATTGCTTTAGCGGGGATTGGCATGGATGAAACCATCGTTGAATTAACTGTTGACCCTAATATTAGCCAAAACAAACACACCATTGTGGCAGAAGGTCGCTTTGGACAAATGAGTATAGAAATGATTGGTGTGCCTTTGGAAAGTAATCCAAAGACTTCAACCTTGGCTGCACTGAGTGTGATTCGTGCATGCAGAAATAGTGTAGATGCAATTCAGATTTAATAGGGATAGGTGATGGCCATGGTAAAAGAAATATATATTGCAGGTGAATGGCGACTTGGTCGAGGCAATGTGATTCAGAGCCTATTTCCTGCAGATAACTCAGTCAATGCAGAAATTTCAACAGCGACTTTAGACGATGTGGAAGAAGCAATTGTGAAAGCAGATCAAGCTTGGCGTAAGCCTGAATGGCGCAATTCACTACCGCATGAACGTGCAAAAATTTTATATCGTGTAGCAGATATTATTGAAGCACGTGCAGATGAATTATCAAAATTACAAACACGTGATAATGGTAAGCCTTTATCTGAGACACGTGCATTGGTGATGAGTGCAGCTGCAACGGCACGTTTTAATGCGGCTGCATGTGAAACGTTTAATGAAGAACTGACTACACAACGTGCATCTGATTTTATGACCATGAGTGTATATGAACCTGTTGGTGTCATTGCTGCGATTACGCCATGGAACTCACCGATTGCCAGCGAAGTGCAAAAACTTGCCCCTGCGATTGCAGCAGGGAATGCGGTGATTTTAAAACCTGCTGAAGCAACATCACTGATTGCTTTAGAGCTTGCGAAAATTTTTGAAGAAGCAGGCCTGCCAAAAGGTATTTTGAGTGTGCTTGTGGGACGTGGTTCAGTGATTGGTGATGCGATTGCACAACATCCATTAGTACGCAAAATCTCATTTACTGGGGGTACAACCACAGGTCGTCATTTAGCACATATTGCAGCTGAAAAGTTAATTACGACTTCCTTAGAATTGGGTGGAAAGTCGCCTACGATTGTATTCCCAGATGCTGATATTGAAATTGCTGCCAAAGGTATTGCTTACGGTATTTTCAGTTCAGCAGGGCAAGCATGTATTGCAGGTTCACGTTTATTTATTCATGCCTCAATTTATGACGTTTTCTTAAAGCGCCTTGTAGAAATTACTGGAGGTTTAAGAGTAGGTCATCCTGAAACATCAAATGTACACATGGGCTCTCTCATTAATGCAAAACATTTGGAATCGGTTCATCGTTATGTAGAGCTTGCTAAAGCGGAAGGCGGAACGGTTGTTACAGGTGGTGAGGCAATAACAGAGGGTGAATTTGCCAAAGGTAGCTTCTATAAACCCACCATTATCACAGGGTTGAAAAACAGTGCACAAACTTGCCAAGAAGAAATTTTTGGTCCTGTACTTGTGGTGATGTCTTATGACAATGAACAGGATTTGATTGAACAAGCCAATGACAGTTGCTTTGGTCTAGCAGCAGGGATTTGGACAGAAAATTATCGTAAAGCATGGAAAATAGCCCGCACTTTAGAAGTCGGAACGGTTTGGATTAACACCTATAAAAAGTTCTCAATCAGTGCACCATTTGGTGGATTTAAAGACAGTGGTATTGGTCGTGAGAAAGGTCGATTAGGCATTCTGTCTTATATGCAACAAAAAAGTATTTATCTCGGTTTAAACGAGCAAGCCAACCCTTGGTCTGACTAAAACCACCATTGAACAATTGATTTGAAATTAAAAAAATTAAGGAATGATGAAATGACTGAAAAAGTAAATGTAGGCGAAGCAATCGCACGTGTTTTAGAAGCACACCAAGTTAAAAGTATGTATGGCGTAATTTCTATTCATAACTTGCCGATTGCAGATGCAGTAGGTCGCCGTGAAAAAATCCGTTTTGTTGCAGCACGTGGTGAAGCAGGTTGTGTCACGATGGCAGATTCAGACTCTCGATTCACAGGTCTAGGTGTTGCATTGACCAGTACAGGTGCTGGTGCAGGGAATGCTGTGGGTTCACTGATTGAAGCCATGAATGCAGGAAGTCCTGTATTGCATTTAACTGGACAAGTTGAACGTGAATATTTAGACCGTGATGCCAGCTTTATTCATGAAACGAAAGATCAGCTTACTTTTTTAAAAGCATCAAGCAAAGCGGCATTTCGTATCACAAGCCCTGAAAATGCAGTGGGTGTGATTCGAGAAGCGATCCGAGTGGCAACAACAGTGCCTATGGGGCCTGTAAGTGTTGAAATTCCAATTGATGTGCAAGCAGCAGAAATCGATTTACCTGCAAACTTAGGGCCTGTAAAAGCGCTTCAACTTCCTGTAGCGGAAGATGTGGAAGTAAGTTTAATTGCAGATGCGATTAAAGCTGCGAAACGTCCCGTTTTTTGGATAGGTGGTGGTACGTTAAATGCGGTTGATGAAGTCAAGGCCATTGCAGATTTGGGTATTCCTGTGGTGTCTTCAACTCATGCACGTGGTGTATTGGCAGATAGCCATCCACGAACATTAGGGGCATTTCATAACTCTGCTGCTGTAGAGCAACTGTTAAAAGATGCAGATTTATTGGTTGTGGTGGGTTCACGCTTACGTAGTAATGAAACCAAAACCTATTCAGTGGTTTTTCCTAACAATATTATTCAAGTTGATGCAAATCCTGTTGCACAACAACGTAACTATAAAGTGAATCAATTTATCTGTGCAGAAGCTAAAAATGTGTTGGCGCGCGTTGTTGCTGCATTAAATGGAAACAGCAAAGTTAATGCAGATTACGATGCCGAAATTAAAGCTGCTCGTGAAAATGCGATAGAAGCTCTACGTACGCAAATGGATCAATATGCACTGATTTGCGATCACTTACGTACAGCATTGCCTGAAGACGGCATTTTTGTTCGTGATATTACGATGTCGGGTAGTACATGGGGTAGTCGTTTATTTCCAGTTCAAACACCGAATAAAAATATTCACTCCCTTGCAGGTGCGATTGGTTTAGGTCTTGCTCATGCCATCGGTGCATCGATTGCCAATCCAATGAAAAAAGTGGTCGGTTTAGTCGGTGATGGTGGACTGATGTTAGGTATTGGTGAAATTGCCACCATGGCACAAGAAAATACCGACATGGTGTTGATGGTCATGAACGATGGTGGATATGGCGTAATGCGTGGTATTCAAAATAATTACTTCGGTGGACGCCAATATTTCAATGAACTACATACACCCGATTATCAAGCTTTAGGTGAATCAATGGGTGTAAAAAGCTGGAAAGTAGGCAGTGCAGACGAGTTCAAAAAAGCAATCAAAGAAGCCATTGATTTAAATGGCCCAGCAGTGATTGAACTCGATATGAATTCAATTGGTCCACTTAAATTTGCAGGTCCACCACAGAAAAAATTGTATTAATTGAAGTAACAAATGGGGGCTTAAAAAGGGTTAAAACCGTAGTGAATTGAAAGGCTGAGATTGATAAATCTCAAGAGGAAGATCACTGCTGATTTAATTTTTTTTAAGCAAAATATGATGGAAACAATGTTTTATATATAAAACTTTATTAAATCAAGTTAGGGAAGGCTTAAAATGAAAAAGACAATCTTAGCCACAGCAGTGATGTTGTTCGCCACAAGTCTCTCTTCAAATCTTATGGCAAAGGATGATCCGCTTGAATGGAAAAGCGAAGATGGTGCCAACTCATTTAAAGTGGGTGGGGTAATCCGTTTTAATCACCGTTATGAACAGTGGCCTCAAAGTGACAACCGAGGTTTTGGAAAATTAGATTTTGATATTTTTCGTTTAGATCTAAAAGGGAAATATGGTGATTTTTATTTGAATGCCAGTCCAATTATTCAAGATCAAGAGATGACCTCAATTGAAAAAGCCTATGTCGGCTATAATATTAATGAACATCAAAGTATTGAAGCAGGCTTGGTATATAAACCATTCGCCATTTATCCTTATCCACAAAATGGATGGACTTACCACATCCCATTTTTCTTGGGCTATGGCAATAACATTGCCCCAGGTGTGAATTGGAATTTTAACAACTCAGATTGGGATATTAAATTGGGTTATTACCCACGCATGCTCGATGCAGATCTGCGTTATTCACCTGAATCGGGAACTTATGATGATTTCTCAGAGAATCATTTACCATTCCAAGCCGCGTATCAAAATGAAAAGCACAACCAATTTAATGCTCGTGTTGTACACAAGTTAGAAACAAAAGCATTAGGTAAACATGAAATCGGTCTGTCTGGTTCAGTCTCTCAACTTCATAATAAAACCACAGATGATGATGGCGATTACCATGCAATCGGGATTCATACCAATAGTAATTATGAACGTTGGAATCTTCAAACTTCGGTGATCAAGTACGAATATGATGCTAAAAATCCAGCAGGGGTTAATGATGACATGACTCTAATGGGGGCAAATGGACTGACACCTTCTTATTTTATTGCCTCTGAAGGAACGATTAGCAGTGTTAATCTTGCTTATACCTTACCTGTTAAAGATATGGGTAAATTAAAAGCGATACGTTTTTATAATGATTATAGTTACTTAGATAAAGAGCGTAGTGATTGGGCTGCATCGCAAATGAATACCACAGGTGCGATGTTTATTGCATCACCATTTATGGTGTGGGCAGATTACACATGGGGTAAAAATGCCAACATTATTGGTGGAGCAACGAATGGTACAGGCTTTACCTCTGCTGACTCAATCAACAGTGATAAGTGGATGTACCGTGTGAATTTAAATATCGGTTTTAGTTTCTAATTTAGCTTCCAAATAAGATTCTAGACTTATATTTAACAAGGTTACTTATACAAAATAGGTAACCTTTTTGCTTTTATAGATCAGTACATTTTATATAACACTGAAATAAATCTAGAGCGTCGGATCATCCTTGTTTTTTTAGTTAAAATTTAAAAATAATTTTATAAAAAAACTTCCTTGAATTTTACAATTTTAACTATATTTCATATATTTACTGCAGTAAGTAAAAACGAAAGCATTGCCACGGAAAAGGGAAATTGCCTTCAGTTTGGATTAATTCATACTGAGAATGTACCAAAAAAAGGAACATCTCAAATGAAGCATACTCGTATTAGAACTTTCAATACAAAAGTCACTTACCCAGAACAAAATTTAGATAATGATTTGTGCCAAGCAGTCGTTGCACGGGGTCGTACGGTTTTTCTACGAGGTCAAATTGGACAGAATCTAGATACCTCTGAAAATGTGGGTGTGGGTGATGTAACAGCGCAAACAGAGCAAGCCATGTACAACATTAAAATGCTTTTAGAAGAGGCAGGTGGTGAGCTCGAAGATATTTGTAAAATCACAATTTATATTATTGATCCACGTTATCGTGAAGATGTTTACCGTGAGGTGGGGAAATGGTTGAAAGGTGTATTCCCTGTTTCTACAGGTATTGTCGTTTCTGCATTAGCGCGTCCTGAGTGGTTGGTCGAAATTGATGCAACTGCTGTCATTCCAGATGAATGAGTCGGGAGAATATGAACCATGACATTTTCAATTATCGCTAGATGCAATAAAACAGGGCAATTTGGAGGAGCGGTTTGCTCCTCGTCTCCAGCTGTTGCAGCACGGTGCATTCAGGCCAAAGCAGGGGTAGGTGTTGCGACATCGCAGAACATTACAGATCCATACTTGGCAAACATTTTGCTAGATATGACCAAGTATGATCTGGCACCAGAAGATTCTATCGCTGAATTGGTTAAAAATACGGACTTTATTGAGTACCGTCAGCTGAGTGTGATCAATTCAGACGAGCAACCTGCTGCATTTAGTGGCAAATATACCTTAGGTGTGCATTCGCAGTGCATAGGGGAGCATGCAGTTGGTGCGGGAAATCTTCTTGAAAATGAGGATGTTCCAAAAGCGATGGTTAATGCTTTTGCTGAATCAGCAGGAAGTTTAGCTGAACGCTTAATGGTCGCTTTAAAAGCAGGCTTAGCCCAAGGGGGGGAAGCTGGTCCAGTTCATTCAGCAGGTCTATTAGTTGTCGATAAACTCGAATGGCCTGTGATTAATTTACGTGTTGATTGGTCGGATACACCGATAGAAGACTTATATCAACTGTGGAAAGTTTATGAACCGCAAGTTGAAGATTATATTGTTCGTGCACTTAACCCAACCGACTCAACGAGTTATGGGGTGCCGGGAAACGAATAATTCTGATGCGGTCTTTACAAGGATGAGCTTGTGCTGAATCGAATTTCATTACGTCAAATGCAGTATTTTGTCGCAACTGCGGAGTGTGGCAGTATCATCATTGCCTCAGAGAAGATTCATGTGTCTTCGCCTTCTATCTCAGCGGCAATTGCGCATATCGAGTCTGAACTTCAAGTCCAATTATTTATTCGTCAGCATGCTAAAGGATTATCTGTTACTGCTATTGGCGAGAAAATTATGCAGGAATGCAAATTTATTCTCAGCCAAGCAGGTAGTTTATATTCTTTAGCCGCTGATTTTTCAGGGTCAATTCGTGGCCCGCTTAAACTCGGTTGCTTTAGTGCATTTTCGCCAATGATTTATGCTGAAATTATTCATGGATTTACCAACCTTTATAAAAGTGTCAATTTAGAATTATGTGAAGATGATCAGCAAGTGCTACTCAGCCGTTTGGTTCGAAATGAACTTGATGTGGTACTCACTTATGATTTAAATATTGATTATGACTTAGTTAACTTTGAATCTTTAGCAGTTCTACCACCGCATGTATTGGTCAGTGAAGCGCATCCATTGTCTAAGAATGTCGCCGTTACTTTAGAAGAGTTGGCAGAGCATCCAATGGTCTTGCTCGATATGCCATATAGTAATGACTATTTTATTTCTCTATTTCGTCAACAAAAATTAAGCCCGAAGGTCGAGCATTCTTCACGTCATGTAGATGTCGTACGGTCGATGGTGGCGAATAATTTAGGCTATACGATTCTTAACGTTCGTCCAAAGAATAATTATTCATTAGATGGGAAACGCTTGGTTCGTTTACGTATCGCAGGTGAACATCGCCCAATGAAAATCGGATTGGCAACTGCGAAAAATGCGAACTTAAATACAGTGTCTCAAGCCTTTATTAGTCGTTGTAAAGCATTCTTATCAGATCAATATATTCCAGGAATGGGCGATGCTCACTTTTTTGATCCACATGTGCGTATGAAACTTGTCTTGGAAGAGGTTTAATATGAATGATTTAAGCAGTCTTTCGCTTTTATCAAAATTAATTGCATTTGATACCACTTCTTATAAAAGTAATCTAGATTTAATTTTTTATATCCAAGCTTTATTTGAACAACAGAATATTCGTGTTGAACTCAATTTTAATACTGAAAAAAGCAAAGCAAATTTGCTTGCCAGCATAGGTCCAATCGATCAAGCAGGTATTTTGTTATCAGGACATTCAGATGTCGTGCCTATTGATGGACAACAATGGGATACGCCTGCATTTGTTGCAACAGAAAAGGAGGGCAATATCTACGGTCGTGGTACGGCAGATATGAAAGGTTTTTTAGCATGTTCCATCATGACCATGTTGAAAGCATCTGAGCTTGAGTTAAAGCGACCATTGCACCTATGTATTTCTTATGATGAAGAAATTGGATGTATTGGGGTAAGAGGGATTTTGGATCAGCTCTCAGCTACCATGATTCCACCGATCATGTGTGTGATTGGTGAACCGACCATGATGCAGTTGGCTTTGGCACATAAAGGGAAAACAGTATTTAAAGCGCAATGCTGTGGAGAAGAAGGGCACTCCGCTTTAGCGCCACGTTATGTTAATGCGATCCATGTGGCATCGAAATTGGTTGAATCGATTCAAAATGTACAGAATTATCTAAGAGAACAAGGTCATCAAGACTCTGGCTATGATATTCCCTATACCACGGTGCATGTAGGTAAAATTGCAGGGGGGACAGCATTAAATATTGTGCCGAACTCATGTGTGGTGGATTATGAAATTCGTCATTTGGCGCAAGACAATAGCCAGCTGATTCAAGAAAAAATCATTGAACATATCGAAAATGATTTCAAAGTTAAAATTGATGTAGCGGAAGTGAATCAATATCCAGGTCTAAAAACATCAGCGACGATTGAAGCGGTTCAATTTATTCAAAAATTACTTCCAGATACGACACCCGTTGGAAATATTTCATTTGGTACAGAAGGGGGCTTGTTACAACAAGCTTTGAAATGTCCTGTGGTGGTCTGTGGTCCGGGAGATATTGCAGTTGCGCATAAACCCAATGAATATGTTTCGATTGAGCAAATACATCGCTGTGATATTTTTTTAGATAAACTATTAATGAGTTTAGTGAACTAGGATGAAATGAATAAATTTTAAATTTTAGTTAAATATAAAGCTTGATTGTAATGATTAATGTCGCTATAAAAGATATTATAAATATTTCCGTTATTTATAATTATATCGCCCATGAATTTATTTTAATAAGACCAATATAAATGTTGGTCTTTTTTATTGCTTAATAAAAACCTTAGCGATGCATCATTTTTTCAAAATTACTTATTTATCGAAATTCCGATATAACAAAGTTAATAGAAAATAATCATGCAAGTGAGGTTTTGAATGGATTTTAATTGGGCATATACACTCAGTTTGTTTTCACACAAAAGTTTTTGGGAAGCAACGTGGACGGTGATTGAACTCAGTGTTTTGGTCTGGGTGATAGGTATTGTTCTCGGCTTTTTACTCGCACTTGCAAAACAATCAAAATTTAAAGCACTGGCTTGGTCAAGTGATGTTTATATCTGGTTCTTTAGAAGCTTACCTTTATTGGTTCTTTTGGTTTTTACCTATAATTTACCGCAAATTTTTCCTGCATCGAGTGTGGTTTTAGCTTCGCCATTTATTGCGGGTTTGATTGCAATGACTTTGAGTGAAGCTGCCTATATCGCTGAAATTCATCGCGGTGGTTTAACGTCTATTCACAAGGGGCAAATTGAAGCGGGTAAGGCGCTCGGCATTAAGTATTCAGGCATTCAACGATTAATTGTGATTCCACAAGCTTTTCGTGTTGCATTACCTGCGCTTGGAAATGAATACGTTTCGATTGTGAAATTGACCTCATTGGTTTCTGTCATTTCACTTACTGAAATTTTATTGGTTGGTCAACGTTTATATACCCAAAACTTCTTGGTTATGGAAACCATGCTTGCTGTTGCATTTTACTATGTATTGATCGTGACATTATTTGGCTGGTTAATGGGCTGGTTTGAACGAAAAATCGATATTACGCGTCGTAAACCAGGTTTATTGGCTGAAAATGATCCTTTAAATCAGTTGCCTGCTGCATCCGTTCGAGCGCGTAAAGCTATTAGCAATCAACACAATAGCGAGTTTGCTTTAGAAGCGACCAATATTCATAAGTCTTATGGTAATCAAGAAGTCCTTAAAGGCATTGATTTAAAAGTAAAATGGGGCGAAGTGATTTCAGTCATCGGGCCATCGGGTTCAGGTAAGACGACATTAATTCGTACTTTGAATGGATTGGAATCATTGAATCAAGGCACGGTCAATTTATTGGGGCAACCATTTCTAAAAGATCAAGAACTGACAGAAAATTCGATCGAATATAAAAAACAGATCGTCAATGTAGGCATGGTGTTTCAAAGCTTTAACCTGTTCCCACATAAAACGATTTTAGAAAATGTCATGTTAGCCCCGCTTTATCACAATATGGATACTGTGCTTGACAGTAAAATCACGGCTTTGGCGATGCTTGAAAAAGTAGGAATGAAGCAACATGCCAATAAATACCCACACCAACTTTCTGGTGGTCAACAGCAACGTGTTGCCATTGCACGTGCCTTGGCGATGCAACCTTCGATCATTCTGTTTGATGAGCCAACTTCTGCGCTTGATCCAGAATTGGTGAATGAAGTGCTAAAAGTCATTGAAGAGTTGGCAAGTGAAGGGCTAACCATGATTATTGTAACGCATGAAATGCGCTTTGCATTTCAAGTTTCAGATCGAGTGGTATTTATGGAAGGTGGGCATGTAGTATTAAATGATACACCTGAGGTATTAGAGAATACCGAGAATGAGCGTTTCCAACGTTTTATTTCAAATGATTAATATATTCCTCTAAACGCTATTGATAAAGATACAGCCATTATTGGCTGTATTTTTTTATTTTAACGGTACTAAATTTTATTTTTATAAATCCATGCATTTAAAAATCAGAATCGGATTGTTGAATATTTTGTTTTATATTTTATTTACAGGATAAATAAATAATGTGATAGGGGTATGAAATGCAAAAGAAATCATTATTGCTAGGGGCTGTAGTTGGTGCATTACTCCTTACGGGGTGTGCTAAACAAACTGAAAAAGATACTGCACAGGCTGGTGCAGTAGAGAAGAAATCTGTGACGGTCGGTTCTGATTTGACGTTTCCCCCTTATGAATATTTAAAAGATGGTGTACCAAGTGGTGTTAGCGTGGAAATTATGGAAAAAATTGCTGAGGTCGATGGTACATATAAAGCAGAGTGGATTGATACGCGTTGGGCGAATTTAATACCAGGTTTGAAAGGTGAAAAATTCGATATTCTTTTTTCTTCCATGTACATCACCAAAGAACGTCTTGAGCAAATTGACATGATTCCGTATTACAAAACGGATATTTCATTATTGGTTTTAAATGATTCAAAGCTTGCGCCCAAAGGTGCAAATGACCTATGTGGACGTACTGTAGGTGCGATGAAAGGGACGGCATTCTCAGAACAGGTACATAAAATTTCTAAAGAGCGCTGTGTAGCAGAAGGCAAAGAGGCGATTACGATTCGTGAATTTGAAACATCTCCTCAAACGACTCAAGCGTTATTAGCACATGCTGTAGAGATTCAATACGATGATGCAGCCGTTTTAAAAGCCGCTGAAAAGAATCTAACAGGCAAAGTCAAAATCACATCTACTGAAGAGTTTTTCCCAACTGTAGGTGGGATTGGCATCCGTAAAGGAGATACTGCTACGTATAAAATGGTTGAAGATGGTATCAATAAAATCAAAGCCTCTGGTGAGTTTGAAAAAATCCTTCATGCATATGGTTTAAAAGCACCAACAGATGAAGATATCAAAGCCGTGATGGGTCAATAATTTTTGGGAAATAAGGTAAATCACATGTTAAATCAAATACAAATAGATCAATTCCATCGTGACGGTTATTTGGTTGTTGAAAACGTACTCAATCAAGAAGAATTATTGGGTTTACGTACTCAACTTGAAACTTGGGTGGATGAAAGCCGTGATTTTCAAGAAGCTTATGGTGAAACCATCGATGGTCGTTCACGTTTTGATGTCGATCCGACAGATCATAGTTCAGACCATCCTGCTTTACGTCGTGTAAGTTCTCCTACTGAAATTTCAGATGCTTATTTTGAAACTGCGATTCATTCAAATATGGCTGAAATGGCAGGGGAACTTATTGGGGGCAGTGGTACGCGTTTCCATCACAGTAAAGTCAATGCAAAATTGCCACATACCGCTACGACTGTGAAGTGGCATCAAGATTTTCCATTCACGCCACATACCAATGATGACATGATCACTGCATTATTGATGGTCGGTGAAGTGACTCAAGACAATGGCCCATTGCAAGTAATTCCAGGGAGTCATAAAGGGGAGTTATACAACCATTGGCAAAATGGTCGGTTTACTGGAAAAGTGGAAGATGAGGTAGAAGCCAAAGCATGCCAAGACTTTGTGTCATGCATCGGACCAGCAGGTTCAGTGTGCTTTATGCATACACGGTTATTACATGCATCTGGGGCGAATCATACCGAACTGCCACGCTATTTATTTATCACTGTGTATGCTGCAGAAGATGCGGTTGCACTTTCAGATAATCCATTGCCAAGTGTGCATCAGGGACAGTTAGTTTATGGTGTCGAAAGTGGTCAAGTTCGTATGACCGCAAACCGATTGCAGATGCCACAAAAGCCAAAAGGTGCTTCATTTTTTGTTCAACAAGCAGGCTTGGAAATGGCTTAAGTATAAGTCCCACCATAAAAAAAGAGCTTTTTATCAAGCTCTTTTTTTATTACTACAATTAAATTGCAATAAAAAACTAATCCATGAAACTTGGATCTTCTTGTATTAATAAAGTCTTCATTTCTTCAAAATGAGCAATACTAAAATCTTCAATTTTTTCCCAATCCTGTGCCGTTTTTTCAGCAACATCATCAGCCAAAATATTTAAAGCTTGGCCTGTAGAATATGCATTAATTAGAATTTGGCTTGCGCGTTCAAAGGTATACATATCATCAAAAGCGACACCAATGTCATGCGAACCAATCAGTACGCCATGATTTCCCATGAGCAATCGTGAGTTGCTTTTTAAAAGAGAAGCTAAACGTTGTCCTTCAGCAATATGATCTGCCATGCCACTATAATTTGAATCATAAGAAACACGATTAAAGTAACGTGCGCTATTTTGTTCAATTGGTAATAGTGTCGGATTTTTTAAACAAGATAATGTTGTTGTATAGATTGGGTGTAAATGCATGATCACTTTAATGTCTGGACGCAATTGATGAATTTGTCCATGTATAGCCCATGCCGTTGAATCTATTTTTCCTTTGTCAAAACTACTTGGATCATCTGCATGAACGAGAACCAAGTCGCTGGCTTTAATCTTAGAAAAATGCACCCATTTAGGGTTCAATAAAAATGATTTCCCATCTTCCGAAATTGCCGCACTGAAGTGATTCGCAACGGCTTCATGCATGCCTAATTTTGCACTTAAACGTAGCGAAGCTGCCAAATCGATGCGTAATTGTGATTCGCTTTTCATGTTATTTATCTCGTTGAAATATATGAAAAGTCTAAGCGTAATTGTTTCCTTTGTTGCATCGTTTTTTCTAGCGAATTGACTAGGAAATTCAAAATTACTTTTGGAAAAAAACTCACGTATAACATTTTTAAGCCAATTAAATATGTGTCATGGGAGTTTCGAAAATGCGTGTCATTTCAAAGGTGAAACCACTGGTTGCTGCTTTGTGTTTAATGTGTGGATTGAGTGCTTGTAGTGATCAACCTGAGGCTGAAAAAGACTCTGCTGCAAAGGTTGAGTCAAAGGTATATCAAATCGGAAGTGATATGACCTTTCCTCCATTTGAGTCGATTGAAAATGGCAAACCTGTTGGATTTGATATTGATATTGCCAACGGGATTTTTGCACATACAGGTGAAAAGGCTGAATTTGTCGATAGCCGTTTTTCAAACTTAATTACGGGTCTAGAAGCCAATAAGTTTGATTTGGTGATGTCTGCGTTGTACATCACCAAAGAGCGTTTGAATAAGGTCGATATGGTGCCTTATTACATGACCACTGAAGCGTTGATTGCGCTGTCAGATTCGAGTTATCAACCTAAAACACGTGATGACTTATGTGGAAAAACTATTTCAGCTCAAAAAGGCTCAATGTTCCCTGAACAATTACGTCAAATGTCCCAGAATAGCTGTGTAGCAAAAGGCAAAGATGCAATTACCGTCCGTGAATTTGATACATCTCCTGAGTCCGTTCAAGCCTTACTCGCAAAAGCTGTAGATGCACATTATGACGATGCAAGTGTTGCAAAAAGTACGGTCGAAAAGCTGAAAGGACGCATTTTAATTAGCTCAACAGAACCTTTTTTCCCTGTGTTAGGCGGCATTGCAGTGCCTAAAGGAAATCCAGAAATGCTTGAAAAAGTGAAAGCAGGTTTAGCGGCAATGAAAGCATCGGGTGAATACGACAAACTCATCACGCAATACAACCTTCAAGCACCACGTGATGAAGAAGTTCAAAAATATATGCCGCAATAAATCAAAAGTGAATCCGTAGTTCTGACCATTAACTTAGAGATACTTCAATGCTTAAAAACAACCTTAACCTCGCAATGACTTTCGTGATTTTCGGTGGGCTCATGACCCCTTTGCATGCAGCAGATTTGAAAATAGGTGATCCTCAATCCGATTTGGGAGAGTTGGCTATCTCAGGCTTTTTACGAGCGAAATACCAAGATAAAAGCTGGACTGAAAATGACCATAAATTAACCTTTGATGCGGCCAGAATTAATATTGATTACACCTCACCTCAGTTTTTTGGTCATATTGAATATCGTTGTTATCAATTTGATAAGCTTTGTGATTTTTCCACACTTGTCGATGCTTACGCAGGTTATAACATTAATCAAAATCATCTTGTACAAGCCGGTTTACAAGCCGTTCCATTTGGTCCAGGACGTTTTTGGGAAAGCAACTACTATGGTGGTGTAATCACCCAAATTGGCTTGGAAGATGTACATAACCTCGGTGTGAAATATCAGGGTAAATTTGATACCAATACCAAATTAGAGCTCGCATACTTTACAGGAGATGGCGGTAAATACAGTGGCCCATACTCAGATGATGCAAGTCGCTATACTTCGAACTATGTTAAGCCGGAAGATCCATCGCTGACACATTTAGATGAAACCAATATGTTCATTGCACGTGTTGAGCAACAGTTAACTTCATTGCCAGAGGGTGTGAAGGGGGCTGTGGGTGGATCATATTGGTATTCTGATATTGACAATAAGAGCAATGGCTTAACAGGTGATCGCCAAGCATGGGCATTGTTTGGAAATATCAGTTATCAAAACTTTGATGCTGCATTGACAGTGGGCAAAAATAAAGTTGATAACCAAGATTCTTCAAATCCAAATTTGTCGTTAATGGGTTCATTTGATGACAACTATATGGTTGCAAATGAAGGCATGTTCTACACTGCAGATATCGGTTATTCATTTAAAAATGTAGGCAAACTCGATTCTATTCGTCCATATGCGATGTATAGCGCTTACGATAAATCTGAAGACGGTTATGACACTTCAAGTCGTAATATTTTAGGTGTCGCAACTTACTATAAAGATATTACTTTTGTCGCTGAATATATTATGGGTAAAAATGACTTCTTAATTGGAGGTCCTTCAAGCTCATATGGCGTTGGGAGGGATTCAGAAACCCATGAACAGGTGAATCTGCAACTGTATTATAAATTCTAATTTATAAGATTGGTTTGATTTATAGACACTGCATAAAGCAATTTATGCGGTGTTTTTTGTTCTTTTGGGTGAGGGTTTAGGTGGGTTTGTTTGGAAACGCTTGGATGTTAAAATTTTTATTCAATATTTATCCTAAACGATTAAAAGTATATGAAACTCATCGAAATTGAACCTTATTTTTGGGAGTTATATCAAGATGAAAATACCATGTATCTCAGCATATATATTCATAGCAGTTTTGTGACTTGGGAAAAGTCTGTTTGTTTGGATGAAGAGGCGATAAACAATTACAACCAACACGGTAAACTGAGTATTGATGCTTTAGCGAAAAGAATTGAAAGTAGTCAAATAAGAAAGGATGATGAAAGATTTTATGCATACAAAAGCGTAGATAAAGAACAAAGAAGCAATATGTATAACGCTTTCATGGATTGGAAAAAATTGAATCAGATTTCATAAATAGTTTGGATACAAAAAAGAGGCGATAATCGCCTCTTTTTAATTTTATAGATTAGGCTACTTCACCTAAACCTTTCGGAATACCATTTCGACCAGGGAAGTCTTTTGCCAGTTTGCGTGCATTCGGCATCTTTAACCACAAACGCAATAATTTACGACGTTTGTCGACGTCATCATAATCTTCAAATGAAGAACGGGAATGCATAACACAATAATTATTACAGAACTGAATATCACCAGGTTCTAACATCATGTCTAATCTTAAACTCGAGTCTTGGCTGATTTGATCAAAAATATTTAAGGCATCGATTTGTACTTGAGACAGTGGAACACTGCGACGGTCATGCCCAAGTTCGATGTAGTAGCGTAAATAGCGGCACGCCAATTTGCCATCAAAATAACTAAAGATCGGTGATAGCGACGGCTCAGTTTCACCCAAATGATCATACCAAGCAGGATGATAGAAATAGCCTAAGTATTCAGGATATTCTGCCAAAATGCGGTTATACACTGTGGACGAACTGACGATACTACTGAGCCCACCTTCTTTTGCTTTGCGAATGGACAGTAGGCCAACCACGTCACTTAAATCAGCGTGATAGGGTAGATAACTATTGGTTTCATATACACGGGTCATTTTTTGATTTTTATCGCCAATGTTTTCGACATAACCAATTAAATCACCACGCGCATTTTGGGTGACTGAGTTCCCCATATGCAAACCGATTAAATAGTAAATATTAGCAAGTTGATGTTCATTGTATTTTTCAGCATCTAAACCACGAATGACGATGAATCCATAACCATTTTCTAACTCATTACAGATTAGATCGATTTGTTTTAAAAACTCTGCATCTTCAATCAATGCATCTGACTTTGCAAAATTTGGAGCCATTAAGTTGTGTTGTTCGAGTTTGCCTAAAGCTTTGTCCAATACATTTAACATATGTGGTGAAAGTTGGTAAATCCAATCTGTTTTATGTGCAATCTCTTGTCCAATCCATGCACATTGATCATTAATAGGGGATTTTAAAATGGTTTTCATATCTGCCTCATTGAAAGATGTCTATAAAACGGAAATGGTGTACAGCACATAAAAAACAGATAAGCCAAATAAACTTGGCTTATCTTCAGTAGGATTTAAGTTTTAAGCGGATTGTTTGAGTAGGTTCTTGTTCGTTTGGTATTCATGGTATTTACGTTGAATATCAATATGTTCAGCAATATGTTTTGCATCATGCCAAACACCCCAAATAAAACTAGAACCACGACCAGTGAGGTAAGGTAAACCTAAGAAATAAACCCCACGTTCAGGTGAAATCCCTTGTTTGTGTTTTGGTTTATTGAGGTCATCAAAGGCATTGACTTGAAGCCAGTTAAAGTCATAGCTAAAACCTGATGCCCAAATAACAGATGTGATATTGGCTTCAGCCATATCCAATTCTAAAATTGGATGAGTCACACATTCAGGATTCGGTAGTTGTTGTCTTGCTTGTGGTTCGGCAGGAAGGTCTAAACCATTTTTAGCGACATAAGCATCAGCTTCATCATAGAAAGCCATCAGTGCAGCATCGCCACCTTCAAGATTTTTCTTTAAATCATCTTTAAAACGAATGGTGTTGTTGTCGAAAGAGTCGGTCATGCCGACGAGCATAATGCCTTGTTTTTCTAATGCACGAAAATCAATATTAATTCCACCATGTGCACCACTCACTGCAAGACCTTTTAGCGGTCCATTGTCTGTACGCATGAAATCCCAGCCACCTAAAACACCCAACCACCATACATTGTCACGGTTACGATAAGTACGTGGCGGACGCTCATGTTGCCCAACGGATAAATAGACTTTTTTACCCGAACGATTGATTTCATCGGCAATTTGAACACCTGAAGAGCCTGCACCAATGACTAAAACTGCTCCTTCAGGGAGTTGTTGTGGATTTTTATATTGGTCTGAATGGATTTGATAAAAAGAAGGATCTTTGGGTGCAACAGGTGGAATGACAGCTTTTTGAAATGCGCCTGTAGCAGACACAATACGTTGGGTATAAATCGTGCCTTCTGAAGTTTCAACTGTAAAACCTAGACGTTTATCAGATTTGTAGGCTTTGTTGACTGATACGCCTGTATGAATCGGAAGTTTAAATTTTTCAGCATATTTTTCGAAATAATCTGCAACTTTATCGTGATGTACAAAACTATCTGGATCAGCATCAAATTCTAAGCCAGGGAAGCAATCGTGCCAGCACGGACCATTTGCAACCAATGAATCCCAACGTCGTGTACGCCATGCTTCTGCAATTCTATTTTTTTCTAATACAACATGCGAAATACCCAGCGTTGTTAAGTGTTCACTCATGGCTACGCCGGCTTGTCCTGCACCAACGACAACCGTATCTACATTTAAATGATCTAATTTCATGTTCTCTATCCTTCTGCCAAAGCTTTGGGTCAAATTCATTGTTGTCATTTATTTTTGAACGTTATTCATTTCAAAAATTAAAATCTGTTTCGATGAATTCAATATAAGTAGCTCTGCTGAATAGTGAAAATCATATAAGCAAAACATATGCATCAAAAAAACCGAATTGCTTAAACATGGCTGAGTTCATATAAAAGATCACATAAAGAAATTGAAATCTTGTTGCCGAAATTTCATTGCTTGAACCTATATTGTGTAGGTTTGATCAGAATATTCGGGCAACAGTATTGTTAAAGGAAAAAAGATGAAATCACGTGCAGCAGTCGCATTTGCACCAGGCGAACCATTACAAATTATTGAATTAGATGTAGAAGCGCCGAAAGCTGGTGAAGTATTAGTCAAAATCACCCACACAGGTGTTTGTCATACCGATGCCTTTACACTATCGGGCGCAGATCCTGAAGGTATTTTTCCTGCGGTATTGGGGCATGAAGGTGCAGGTATCGTGGTTGAAGTCGGTGAGGGTGTAACAAGTGTTCAGCCAGGTGACCATGTGATTCCACTTTATACTGCTGAATGTGGAGAATGCTTATTTTGTCAATCAGGAAAAACTAACCTCTGCGTATCTGTCCGCGCAACTCAAGGTAAGGGTGTCATGCCAGATGGTACGACGCGTTTTTCTTATAATGGCCAACCGATTTACCACTATATGGGCTGTTCAACGTTCTCTGAATATACTGTCGTTGCAGAAGTTTCACTTGCTAAGGTCAATCCTGAGGCGAATCCAGAGCATGTATGCTTATTGGGCTGTGGTGTGACCACAGGCATTGGCGCAGTACATAACACTGCTAAAGTTCAAAAGGGTGATTCTGTAGCAGTATTTGGTTTAGGTGGGATTGGTTTGGCTGTTGTACAAGGAGCTAGACAAGCCAAAGCAGGTCGAATTATTGTGGTTGATACCAATCCAGAAAAATTCAAATTGGCAGCAGAATTTGGTGCCACTGATTTTGTGAATCCAAAAGATCATCCAAAACCTGTACAGGAAGTCATTGTGGAAATGACAGGTTGGGGTGTTGATCATTCATTTGAATGTATAGGCAATGTGAATGTCATGCGCTCTGCATTGGAAAGTGCGCATCGAGGATGGGGACAATCCATTATTATTGGTGTTGCTGGAGCAGGACAAGAAATTTCAACACGACCATTTCAGCTGGTGACAGGGCGAACGTGGAAAGGAACTGCATTTGGTGGTGTAAAAGGGCGTACTCAGTTACCCAAAATGGTTGAAGATGCCATGAAAGGTGATATTCAATTAGAACCTTTTGTGACCCACACAATGGGCTTGGAGAAAATTAATGAAGCCTTTGATTTAATGCATGAAGGTAAATCCATTCGAACTGTCATTCATTTTAAAGATTAAGCATAAATAAAATATTATAAGCTCTGAGTCATCAGGGCTTTTTTAATGATGAATTGAGTCAGCTATATACAAAAAAACCAATGTTCAAATGGGTGAACATTGGCAAAACTAGAATTAGCGTTCAATTCAATCATCAATTTGCATGTTTAAAGCATCCGAATTAAGCCACAAATGGAAACTCATCTTCAGGTAGAGCATCTCCTGTAGCTAATAGATTGATCAAATGTGGATATTGAGGTGATGTTTTACCTCCTCGATTGACATAAATGGCATCATCACCTAACCAGCGGAAAGACACAGCTCTACGTGCATGTTCAGTTGATAGATTACCGGGTGCACCGTGAATGGTCAGGTAGTTGAAAGCGATCGCATCACCAGGTTCAAGTGCCCAGCCTAAAATGTTGTAGTCTTCACGATGCTGATCAATGTCAGGTAAGATCTCTTCGTTGGCACCTTTATGATCGTAATATTCGCCATTGAAACTTAGTGGCTTGAAGTGTTTGCCCCATTGATGCGAACCTGCGATAAACTCAATTGTAGAATCACGTGAAACTGGATCTAGAGGAATCCATAGGCTCAAAGTTTGTTTCGCATCGACTGGATAATAAGGTGCATCATGATGCCAAGGCGTCACTTTGGCAGAGCCAATACCTTTAACTAAAACATGTTCATGAAACATACGTACCGAATTTGATCCCATAATTGATTTAACAATTTCAGCTGCGGGACTTTCTTTTACAAATTGGTTGAAAGCTTCGATACGTTGCCAATTGCAATAGTCCGCCCAAAAGCGACCTTGAGTTTCACCAGGGGTATAGTCACGAAACCACTGTCCTGGACGCTCAAAATTTTCTTGAACCCCAGACTCTAATAATGGAATCCACTCTTTAAATAATCCACGAATGACGACTACACCATCTCGCTCAAATATTTCACATTCCGTCTCTAACATATTTCACGCTCAACTATATTGAAAATTACTTGGGAAGTTACAAACTGGATAAAATATAAAAGTAGTGATCGCTCACTTAAATAAGCTATTTAAAAAGATTTACTTCAATATTTCGGAAGCAAAACAAATGAAGTGATTTATCTGGCTTTAGATAGGCTATGTCATCAATAAAACTGAATAAGACTAATTGTAATATCGTTGAACAAAGCTAAACCAAAAAGGTTAATATCATTGCATTACAATTTCTTTTTAAAGGTTTGGTTGCAGATGAATTTTTTAAAAAAGAAAAACAAAGCCAGTTTTGTTTTTTTCATTATTACGCTTTATTCATTTTTGGGATTTGGTATCGGTTACGTTATTTGGGAATTTTTTCTTTCTTAGGAATAGATGTTGTTATTGTATTCAGCCGATCAATTTAATCGGCTTTCAACTCTTTAATGTGATGTGGAATAAAATCGTCATTTCCTAAACAATAATTTTAGACTCTAACCTCTAACGCATATTTTAAAATCATTACGATCCAGCAAGATCTTTAGAAAATGAGTCTAAAAATATTATCCAATAGTGATGTAACTGTTAAATGGCATTGCAAGAACTGTTTTTTATCTGATGATCTTTAATGAATTGAGATTAGAACAACTTGAGTTCTAAAATAAAAAACTGAATGTTGAATGCTTTTTTATGAAATTCGTTTATTAAACCAACAGAAAACATTCAAATTCACTTATTTTGTTTGAAAAATAAACACTCGCTATATTTTATTTAAAATAGGGGTTGCGCGTTAAATAAAACTGTATAGAATACGCAGCATCCCGACGCGATACAGCAAACGAACTTAGCTGAACAGGTTAAGTTGTTAAGATTGTATTGTGTTGAACTTGTCTCTGACGAAGAGCAAGAAGATCATTAAGAGATTATGAAGAACAACTTGTGTGGATTTTTACTGATTGATTGATCGAAATTATTTTCATTGATTGATGGTAGAAATTACTCGAAGTTTATTTGAGAAATATTTGTCAGAAAATTGATGAGCCAAGATTGGTGCCCTTTAAGGCACTAAGCAATATTAAACTGAAGAGTTTGATCATGGCTCAGATTGAACGCTGGCGGCAGGCTTAACACATGCAAGTCGAGCGGGGAAGAGTAGCTTGCTACTTTACTTAGCGGCGGACGGGTGAGTAATGCTTAGGAATCTGCCTATTAGTGGGGGACAACATTTCGAAAGGAATGCTAATACCGCATACGTCCTACGGGAGAAAGCAGGGGACCTTCGGGCCTTGCGCTAATAGATGAGCCTAAGTCGGATTAGCTAGTTGGTGGGGTAAAGGCCTACCAAGGCGACGATCTGTAGCGGGTCTGAGAGGATGATCCGCCACACTGGGACTGAGACACGGCCCAGACTCCTACGGGAGGCAGCAGTGGGGAATATTGGACAATGGGGGGAACCCTGATCCAGCCATGCCGCGTGTGTGAAGAAGGCCTTTTGGTTGTAAAGCACTTTAAGCGAGGAGGAGGCTACCGAGATTAATACTCTTGGATAGTGGACGTTACTCGCAGAATAAGCACCGGCTAACTCTGTGCCAGCAGCCGCGGTAATACAGAGGGTGCGAGCGTTAATCGGATTTACTGGGCGTAAAGCGTGCGTAGGTGGTCTTTTAAGTCGGATGTGAAATCCCTGAGCTTAACTTAGGAATTGCATTCGATACTGGGAGACTAGAGTATGGGAGAGGATGGTAGAATTCCAGGTGTAGCGGTGAAATGCGTAGAGATCTGGAGGAATACCGATGGCGAAGGCAGCCATCTGGCCTAATACTGACACTGAGGTACGAAAGCATGGGGAGCAAACAGGATTAGATACCCTGGTAGTCCATGCCGTAAACGATGTCTACTAGCCGTTGGGGTCTTTGAGACTTTAGTGGCGCAGCTAACGCGATAAGTAGACCGCCTGGGGAGTACGGTCGCAAGACTAAAACTCAAATGAATTGACGGGGGCCCGCACAAGCGGTGGAGCATGTGGTTTAATTCGATGCAACGCGAAGAACCTTACCTGGTCTTGACATACAGAGAACTTTCCAGAGATGGATTGGTGCCTTCGGGAACTCTGATACAGGTGCTGCATGGCTGTCGTCAGCTCGTGTCGTGAGATGTTGGGTTAAGTCCCGCAACGAGCGCAACCCTTTTCCTTATTTGCCAGCGGGTTAAGCCGGGAACTTTAAGGATACTGCCAGTGACAAACTGGAGGAAGGCGGGGACGACGTCAAGTCATCATGGCCCTTACGACCAGGGCTACACACGTGCTACAATGGTCGGTACAAAGGGTTGCTACCTAGCGATAGGATGCTAATCTCAAAAAGCCGATCGTAGTCCGGATTGGAGTCTGCAACTCGACTCCATGAAGTCGGAATCGCTAGTAATCGCGGATCAGAATGCCGCGGTGAATACGTTCCCGGGCCTTGTACACACCGCCCGTCACACCATGGGAGTTTGTTGCACCAGAAGTAGGTAGTCTAACCGCAAGGAGGACGCTTACCACGGTGTGGCCGATGACTGGGGTGAAGTCGTAACAAGGTAGCCGTAGGGGAACCTGCGGCTGGATCACCTCCTTAACGAAAGATTGACGATCGGTAAGAATCCACAACAAGTTGTTCTTCATGAAGATGTATCTGAGGGTCTGTAGCTCAGTTGGTTAGAGCACACGCTTGATAAGCGTGGGGTCACAAGTTCAAGTCTTGTCAGACCCACCATGACTTAAGATACATCGAATCTATAAATGATAAGCTGGGGACTTAGCTTAGTTGGTAGAGCGCCTGCTTTGCACGCAGGAGGTCAGGAGTTCGACTCTCCTAGTCTCCACCATACATTCTTCGGAGTGTATAAGCTGAGAAATTATAGAACTTAGTAAATTAGACGATTGAGTTTAAGTTTATTAATTTCTGTGATTTATCACAGTTACCTGCGATCCGATGAGGACGTAGTTAATCATTAACAGAATATATTTGAGTTGAAATAAATTGTTTAAGGCTCATTTCAAGTAGG
>NZ_JCAKNC010000012.1:0-96087 GCF_059515925.1 Acinetobacter sp. CY81 | reverse complement strand
AAACGACTGTTTGGGGTTGTATAGTCAAGTAATTAAGTGCATGTGGTGGATGCCTTGGCAGTCAGAGGCGATGAAAGACGTAATAGCCTGCGATAAGCTCCGGGGAGGCGGCAAATATCCTGTGATCCGGAGATTTCTGAATGGGGAAACCCACCTGTCATAAGGCAGGTATCGTATGATGAATACATAGTCATACGAGGCGAACGAGGGGAAGTGAAACATCTCAGTACCCTTAGGAAAAGAAATCAATTGAGATTCCCTTAGTAGCGGCGAGCGAACGGGGAAAAGCCCATTAAGTCATATAAGTTCTAGTGGAATGCTCTGGGAAGTGCAACCGTAGTGGGTGATAGTCCTGTACACGAAAGGGCTTATATGATGATGTCGAGTAGGGCGGGGCACGTGAAACCTTGTCTGAATATGGGGGGACCATCCTCCAAGGCTAAATACTCCTGACTGACCGATAGTGAACCAGTACCGTGAGGGAAAGGCGAAAAGAACCCCTGTGAGGGGAGTGAAATAGATCCTGAAACCGCATGCATACAAGCAGTGGGAGCCGGCATTGAGTCCGGTGACTGCGTACCTTTTGTATAATGGGTCAGCGACTTACATTCAGTAGCAAGGTTAACCGAATAGGGGAGCCGTAGAGAAATCGAGTCTTAATAGGGCGTTTAGTTGCTGGGTGTAGACCCGAAACCAGGCGATCTATCCATGAGCAGGTTGAAGGTTGGGTAACACTAACTGGAGGACCGAACCCACTGTCGTTGAAAAGCCAGGGGATGACTTGTGGATAGGGGTGAAAGGCTAATCAAGCCTGGTGATAGCTGGTTCTCCCCGAAAGCTATTTAGGTAGCGCCTCGGACGAATACCATTGGGGGTAGAGCACTGTTTCGGCTAGGGGGTCATCCCGACTTACCAAACCGATGCAAACTCCGAATACCAATGAGTACTATCCGGGAGACAGACTGCGGGTGCTAACGTCCGTAGTCAAGAGGAAAACAATCCAGACCGCCAGCTAAGGCCCCAAAATCATAGTTAAGTGGGAAACGATGTGGGAAGGCATAGACAGCTAGGAGGTTGGCTTAGAAGCAGCCACCCTTTAAAGAAAGCGTAATAGCTCACTAGTCGAGTCGGCCTGCGCGGAAGATGTAACGGGGCTAAAACTATGTGCCGAAGCTGCGGATTTGCAATTTATTGCAAGTGGTAGGGGAGCGTTCTGTAAGCCGATGAAGGTGTATTGAGAAGTATGCTGGAGGTATCAGAAGTGCGAATGCTGACGTGAGTAACGACAAAGCGAGTGAAAAACTCGCTCGCTGAAAGACCAAGGGTTCCAGTCCAACGTTAATCGGGGCTGGGTGAGTCGACCCCTAAGGCGAGGCCGAAAGGCGTAGTCGATGGGAAATTGGTTAATATTCCAATACTTCTGTGTAATGCGATGAGAGGACGGAGAAGGTTAAGTCAGCCTGGCGTTGGTTGTCCAGGTGGAAGGTTGTAGGCATGTATCTTAGGCAAATCCGGGGTACTCTATGCTGAGAACTGATAGCAAGCTGCACTTGTGCAGTGAAGTGGCTGATACCATACTTCCAGGAAAAGTCTCTAAGCTCCAGTTACACAGGAATCGTACCCGAAACCGACACAGGTGGTCAGGTCGAGTAGACCAAAGCGCTTGAGAGAACTCTGCTGAAGGAACTAGGCAAAATGGTACCGTAACTTCGGGAGAAGGTACGCTGTCGACGGTGATGGAATTTACTTCCTGAGCGGTTGACAGCCACAGAAACCAGGCCCCTGCAACTGTTTATTAAAAACATAGCACTCTGCAAACACGAAAGTGGACGTATAGGGTGTGATGCCTGCCCGGTGCTGGAAGGTTAATTGATGGGGTTAGCGTAAGCGAAGCTCTTGATCGAAGCCCCAGTAAACGGCGGCCGTAACTATAACGGTCCTAAGGTAGCGAAATTCCTTGTCGGGTAAGTTCCGACCTGCACGAATGGCATAATGATGGGGGCGCTGTCTCCAGCAGAGACTCAGTGAAATCGAATTCGCCGTGAAGATGCGGTGTACCCGCGGCTAGACGGAAAGACCCCGTGAACCTTTACTGCAGCTTGACATTGAACTTTGATCTTACTTGTGTAGGATAGGTGGGAGGCTTTGAAACTCGGACGCTAGTTCGAGTGGAGCCAATCTTGAAATACCACCCTGGTAATATTGAGGTTCTAACTCTGCTCCATTATCTGGAGCGAGGACCATGTCTGGTGGGTAGTTTGACTGGGGCGGTCTCCTCCTAAAGAGTAACGGAGGAGTACGAAGGTGCGCTCAGCGTGGTCGGAAATCACGCGTAGAGTATAAAGGCAAAAGCGCGCTTAACTGCGAGACCCACAAGTCGAGCAGGTACGAAAGTAGGTCTTAGTGATCCGGTGGTTCTGTATGGAAGGGCCATCGCTCAACGGATAAAAGGTACTCTGGGGATAACAGGCTGATACCGCCCAAGAGTTCATATCGACGGCGGTGTTTGGCACCTCGATGTCGGCTCATCTCATCCTGGGGCTGAAGCAGGTCCCAAGGGTATGGCTGTTCGCCATTTAAAGAGGTACGCGAGCTGGGTTTAGAACGTCGTGAGACAGTTCGGTCCCTATCTACCGTGGGCGTTGGAAATTTGAGAGGATCTGCTCCTAGTACGAGAGGACCAGAGTGGACGAACCTCTGGTGTACCGGTTGTGACGCCAGTCGCATCGCCGGGTAGCTATGTTCGGAAGGGATAACCGCTGAAAGCATCTAAGCGGGAAGCCTACCTCAAGATAAGATTTCCCAAGGACTATATGTCCTCTAAAGAGCCGTTGAAGACTACAACGTTGATAGGTTGGATGTGGAAGCATAGTGATATGTGAAGCTGACCAATACTAATTACTCGTGAGGCTTGACTATACAACACCCAAACAGTTGTTGTATAAAGCTCAATTGATTCGATATTCATCAAAACAGCTTGATTCAGAAGCCCGTTAGTATGACAATATTCAACTCAGATATAATCTGTTAATAACTCATTTGGTAGAAAGCTCAGGCACTTTATAAGACCTAAGCAAGTATCCATAAACAGTTGTGCTGGCGACAATAGCAAGAGTGAACCACCTGATCCCTTCCCGAACTCAGAAGTGAAACCTCTTTGCGCTGATGGTAGTGTGGGGTTACCCATGTGAGAGTAAGTCATCGCCAGCTCATTATTCCTAAAACACCCTGTCTTAATGAGGCAGGGTGTTTTTTTGTGCGCGGAAGAAAAATGAAAAGAAGAAAGGATCTAGAAGCAGTAGCTCAAAAAAACCTCAAAGAAGAGTTTAAAATATAATCAAAATTATAATTCCTTAGATTAATCAATATTTTAAATAAATTGTAGTAATACATTTTTTGAATAAAAAGCACTAAAAACATCCATTTCTAGACTATCGTTCAATTTAAAAAAAGCACTATTTATGTGAAAGTTATCTCACACACTTTGGTAGCTCAGTGTTGATGAGTAATGCATAAAAATTAAATTCTGCACTGTTCGGATTGCTATCAAATTTCACTGAATTTCGATCTCACAGGAGGTGAGCAATGTCACAGCAAGCAGTGAACGTTAATGACATTATTGACGAAGCAAAATTCACACCATTTCACTTCAATGTTGTTGCTTGGTGTCTACTCATTATCCTGTTTGATGGTTACGATTTAGCTATCAATGGCGTGGTTTTACCGTTGCTAATGGAAGAGTGGGGACTAAGTGCAGTTCAAGCAGGTATGCTCGCAAGTACTGCATTGGCCGGAATGATGTTCGGAGCGATGATTTTTGGCTCTTTGGCAGATAAAATTGGCCGTAAAAAAGTCATTATGATCTGTATCGTATTATTTAGTGGTCTAACCGCTGCAGGTGGGTTTGCATCTAACCCGACTGAATTTGGTATTTTACGTTTCTTAGCAGGTCTTGGGATTGGTGGTGTTATGCCAAACCTTGTTGCTTTAACGTCAGAATATGCTCCACGTAAAATGCGCAGTACTTTAGTGACCACAATGTTTAGTGGTTATGCCGTTGGTGGTGTAATGGCTGCATTATTGGGTTCATGGTTTACTCCAAGTTTTGGTTGGGAAATCATGTTCTTTATCGCGGGTATTCCATTGTTATTGTTACCTGTGATTTGGAAATTCTTACCTGAATCTTTGACTTTTATTGTTAAAGAAAACCGTCAAGCTGAAGCACGCCCAATTGTTGCTAAACTTGCACCTCAGTTGAAAGTTGAACCAACTACAGTATTTGAGCTTCATCATGTTGATGAACCTGAGTCTGCAACGGTTGTTAGTTTGTTCCGTCGTGGTCGTATGGTAAATACCTTGTTATTCTGGACAGCATTCTTTACTTGTCTATTGACGATGTATGCGCTAAGTAGTTGGTTGCCGAAGCTGATGATGGCTGCTGGTTATTCTATGGATAACAGCTTGATGTTCATGATGGTGATGAACGTTGGTGCAGTCGTGGGTATCGTTGGTGGTGGTATTCTTGCCGATCGTTTCCACTTGAAACCTGTATTGATGTTCTTGGGTATTATGGGTGCGATTGTGATGAGCTTGATGGGCTTCATGTCTAATCAGTTCTTGCTATACATCTTGGTATTCTTGGCGGGTGCAGCTTCAATTGGTTCGCAAATGTTGCTTTACAGTTATGTTGCTCAATACTATCCATTGGCTGTACGTTCTACAGGGATTGGTTGGTCGTCTGCAATTGGTCGTATGGGTGCGATTGTCGGTCCAATCATGATTGGTGCGTTACTGGGTATGAATTTACCTGCTCATTTCAACTTTATGGCAGTGGGTTTACCTGTATTGATTACTGCAATCGCTGTTGCGTTAATTATGAGTGAAGATGAGTCTGAGAAGATTAATGCAAGTAAGCCTGCTATAGCAAAAGCTTAAAGAAATTTAGATTAAAAAAGAAGCCTCCGAAAGGGGGCTTTTTTGATAATATAATTTCGAATTTTACTAAATATAAAATATAGGAAATAAATGTCATCGAGACCAGGAACTGTATCAAAAATACTTTGGCATTTTACAGGAGGTCCGCTTTGGGATAATGAAAATAACAAACAATTGAAAGAGTTAAAACCAATAAAAAATGGTTATGCTGCCCTAAATTCAATATTAAATAGCAATGAAATTAGAGTTGGCAATTATGCAGAAATTGTAAAAGTTATAATTCCAATTAAACGTTTTTTTGACTCAAACAGACAGGAACATATTTTTAAAGAAAATTACCCATTAATTATTAGGTCGGCACCGGTTTGTTGTATGGCTGATATTCCTCTTCAGCATATCGCCTAACATGCAAATAGATATGGGAAAATTGCAATAGGTTTTCGTCGAGATGCAGTTTTGAAAGCAGGATTTAATCCAGTGATGTATACGTTAGAGAATTCAGAATTAATTAATAATATTTATAAAGGTTATGATGCTATATCTGATATAGAAAGTAATGTTTGGAGCTTAAATTATGAGTGCGAGGATTTACAGTCTAAGCTAGATGATGAAATTAAAGATCATGATATTTGCACAGATTCATTAGATCGTGAGATTTCATTTTTAGAAGATGCAAGTGAAAATGTGGAAATTGGATATTCAAACCTATTAGCTTATATTAAAACGTTTGATGAATCCGAGTTCGATACTATTTATTGTGAAAGGGAATGGCGTTCTTTAGATAATTTTAAGTTTACAATTGATGATATTGCATTAATTATTTTACCTAAAGATCAAGATGGTTTTAATTTTTACGAAGATTTTATTAAAAAGACAAACTTACCACGATCCATCACAGTAGCTGCTTGGGAGGATCTTATTGAACATTAGAGATCTATATATTAATTCGACATTTTTAGACAATTAAAAATGTGATCAAAGATAAGGAAAATTATGAAACTTAACTCATTCTCCCCAATCCTTGAAGATGATGACGAACTTCATCTTCCTGAACTTGTGTATTGGTCATCAATCGGTGAAATCGCAGAAGTGGAAAAGACTTTAGCCGATGGTACTGACGTGAATCAAACTGATGAAGAAGGCTATAGCGCACTACAAGCTGCCGCTGAAAATGGCTATATCGATGTGGTTAAACTACTTGTAGCTAAAGGTGCGAATGTTAATTACAAAGGTGAATACACCGCATTGCAACTGGCTGAGATGGCAGAGCAAACAGAAATTGTTGATTATTTAAAATCCCTTTGAACCAAAAAAAGAATCACATAGAAAAAGAAAAGCCCATCATCCTGATGGGCTTTTCTTCGTATCGGGTTGTTTAGGTTTAACTCCTGTCTAACCTCACGTCCTGATGCTCAAACATATTATTGTTGTTTTTCGTTTGGGAAACTTCCTGTTTCCTGATGAATTAAGAATAAGAAAAAATAGCGCTTAAGCCTAGACGCAGATAACCGCCTTCGATGTAAGCATTTTCGTACAAAAGTGGCTAAGTTCCTCATTCTTCATAGATCACTTCGATATATTTTTTTCGATAAAAGCAATACTGCTGATTTTCAATTGATCCAACGCTTCTTTCTCTACAGGATAATGCCCACCTTTAGGAAGCATTACCACTTCATGGGGAACACTTAAACGCTTCATGACTTCTTGGCTTAATGCCAAGGGTGTCCAATGATCGAGTTCAGGCTGAGTGAGTAATACAGGACATTGGGTAAATGAAGAAACATGATACGGCGGCTTATAATTCATATAGCTATTTAAAAACTTAATGCTCATGGTATTCCCAGCTGAAGTTTTATCCTTGAGCATGATCTTCAACGCTTGAGGGTCATTGGTGAGTTTTGACATTTTAGAGACCAAAGACATCGGAAGGCTGATATTGCCAAATGGGGTATGCGACGTAATTTTCATGCCCGGTAAGAGAACTGGACTGAGTGGGCTAAAGCGCATGGTACCTTTTTTGACGTCTAAATCTTGTTGATCTAAAAAGGTCATGCCAATGATGCCTTTGATATTTTTATTTTGCATTGCAACGTGTAAGGTGAGCATGCCACCCGCAGACAAACCATACAGGAAAATAGGTCGGTCATCTTTCTTTGATTCTGCATCGACAAAATCATTGACCAATTGAATCCAGTCCTCATAAATAATTTTCGATTTGGAAGGATATTGGGTTAAGCCATATCCGGGTAAATCCAATGACAATGTTTCATAGCCTGCTTTGGCTAAAGGATGACCCAAGACCAAACTTATTTGACGTCCATTGGTGCCGACACCATGTAACAAAATGACTTTTGCTTTTGATTCAGGTCTTGGATAAAAATCAACATGGACTTGATACTCTTTCCAAGGCCAAAAGTATTCTGATGGAAGTTCATTTTCACTGAGCTGATAGGCTTTAGGCATGCGTTGTTGTAATTTTTTCCATGCATCTTGATCTGCATAGGACTTCTGGGGAGATGGGCTTGCCCATGCGATGGACTGAATAAAGACCATAAGAAAGATAAAGAAACGCTTAATCATCAGGGTGAACCCTTTATTTTTTTCTTAAAGCTATGCTTATGTGTTGTATTTATAAATATCTTAAATGACAGCTATTCAAAAAAATGGGTCAATTCAAAGCGTGATTTGATTTAAAGCCTATGATTTTAAAACATAAAGTAAAATCTACCATTTGTCGGATATGGCTCATCTCACTGATTCGAGTAGCGTGGAAAAGTAAATTCGGCAGAAAATTGTTAAATCACTATTTTTGATTGTTTTTTAATCAAGCAAGATGAGGTGAATTCATGGTAAAATACTCGGCTTTCATCTTCTTTGATCTTATTTTTGAGATCATCCATCTGCCAGCCGAGAATTGCTAGCCATGTCTACTGCTTATACTATGCAGACTGCGCCAAAAGCGTTGTTTGATTACGACAAATATTGGGCGTCATGTTTTGACCCTGCGCCATTTTTGCCGATGTCACGCGAGGAAATGGATCAACTCGGTTGGGACAGCTGTGACTTTATTTTGGTCTGTGGCGATGCCTATATTGACCATGCATCTTTTTGCTCAGGTATTATCGGTCGTGTGTTAGAAGCACAGGGCTTTCGTGTGGGTATCATTGCTCAGCCCGATTGGACGAGTGTGGATGCGTTCCGCGTTTTAGGTAAACCGAATATTGCTTGGGGTGTGACCGCAGGTAATATGGATTCGATGATCAACCGTTATACGGCTGACCGTAAAATCCGTTCAGATGATGCATATTCACCAGACAACGTACCGAATAAGCGCCCTGACCGCGCTGCAACTGTGTACTGCCAACGTGTACGTGAAGCTTATCCTGATGTCCCTGTACTTTTAGGTGGTATCGAAGCTTCACTACGTCGTATTGCACATTATGACTATTGGTCTGACAAAGTTCGTCGTTCAGTATTGATGGATTCGAAAGCGGATCTATTGATGTACGGTAACGGTGAGCGCTCGATTACAGAAATCATGCACCGTTTGGCGCGTGGCGAAAAAATTCATGAAATTACAGATGTTCGCGGTACTGCGTTTATCGTGAATAAACTGAACCGACCTTCAAAAGCAAAATTCGTTGAAATTGCATCGAATGACGTGGATACCGTAGGTCGTGTTGATCCGATCATTAACCCTTATGTGATGACGGAAGATTTGGAAGGTTGTGAGATTGAAAAGGGCAAAGACAGCCTGACACAATATCAAGGTTTCCAAAAAGAACCTGTAGCGAATCCGATTGTTCGCGCAGGTGATGATTTAGATGAAAATACCCAAATTGTACAGTTACAACCAGCTTCAAAAGCGATTAAGCATAAGTTGCCGCTACGTGAGTTGGCAGTAATCCGTTTACCTGCTTTTGAAGAAGTGGCAGCTGACCCCGTTTTGTATGCACATACCAACCGTATTTTGCATTTAGAAACCAACCCGGGTAATGCCCGTGCATTGGTGCAAAAACATGGCGAACGTGATGTGTGGTTAAACCCACCACCTATTCCATTGACCACAGAAGAAATGGACTATGTGTTTGACTTGCCTTATGCACGTTTACCACATCCTGCATATGGTGAAGCACGTTTCCCTGCATTTGACATGATTAAGTTCTCTGTAAACATCATGCGTGGATGTTTTGGTGGTTGTACTTTCTGTTCAATCACAGAGCATGAAGGTCGTATTATTCAGAACCGTTCTGAAGAATCAATTCTTCGTGAAGTTGAAAAAATTCGTGATACAGCACCAGGCTTTACCGGCATTATTTCTGACTTAGGTGGTCCAACGGCAAACATGTATCGTTTGCATTGTAATGATCCTGAGATTGAGAAAAACTGTCGTAAGCCATCATGTGTGTTCCCTGGGGTTTGTCAAAACTTACTCACAGATCATGCACCTTTGACGCAACTGTATCGTAAAGCACGTGCGCTTAAAGGCATTAAAAAGATTCTGATTGGTTCTGGTCTGCGCTATGACCTTGCAGTTTTAAACCCAGAATATGTGAAAGAACTAGTAACGCATCATGTTGGCGGTTACTTAAAGATTGCGCCTGAGCATACCGAGAAAGGTCCATTGTCGAAGATGATGAAACCGGGGATCGGTACTTATGATCGTTTCAAACAAATGTTTGATCGTTTCAGTAAAGAAGCAGGTAAAGAGCAGTACTTAATTCCATATTTCATCGCGGCGCATCCGGGTACAACCGACTATGACATGATGAATTTGGCGATTTGGTTGAAGAAGAATGGTTTCCGTGCGGATCAAGTACAAACCTTCTATCCATCACCAATGGCAACTGCAACCACAATGTATTACACAGGTAAAAACCCGCTGTCTAAAGTGGCGCGCTATACCGAAAGTGTTGATATTGTGAAAGGTGAGAAGCGTCGTCGTTTACACAAGGCATTCTTGCGTTATCATGATCCAAACAACTGGCCTTTACTTCGTGAAGCTTTGAAGGAAATGGGGCGTCAGGATCTAATTGGTAATTCGAAGCAGCATTTGATTCCGACCTATCAACCACAAGGTACAGAAGGTCAGTATCAGTCTGCACGTAAGAAAAATTCAACGGTGGGTGGTGATTCTCAGAAGCGTAGTGATCAAAATCAATCACGTCCTTCGAATACCAAGAAACGTCCTGAGCGGGGTCAAATTTTGACTCAGCATACAGGCTTGCCTCCACGTGAAACAGGTGATCGTAAAAAACCATTTGGCGGTTCAAAACCGAAAGCAAATGGCAAATCTAAATCACGTGCGTAATGGTTTAGTTGAGTAAAGAGAGAAAGGATGCTACGGCATCCTTTTTTTGTGGATAACTTTTGTAACAATGTTGATAAGTTTTAATACAGGCTTTGTATCTTGATTAAGCCTAAAAATTTACTAAAACTGCTATAAAGTGGCTGATTTCTATCGGAAAAAAATTGTTTAGTAAGCTATATTTGTTTATAACAGAGTGATTGGGGATGTCACAGTAATGTCATTTAACAATTTTAGGATGAAATCCTTTTCTGATAGTGTTAAAAATAGTAGAACAAGTAAAATTTAGAAGTGTTGATTCAAGGATTGGGTCATTCAATTGTAGATATATTTCTTTTATTTTTAACGGTAAAGTGAGTCAGTTTTGAAGATCTTTAGGATTTAATACAGGAGCTCGATAGTGAGTTTATTGACTGGATTTACGCTTAAATCTTTGTAAATGTATTGAATGAGAGAGATCGCTTCATTGGCTTAAATACAAATTTTATAACAGAAAAATTTAAATAACCAAAAACAAGACTGGTGTTCGAGAACGCCATTCTAAAATGTAGTAACAGCGTTGAATGGATTCAATGTGTGGTCAATAAAGCGTTTTATCAAAAATAAAGCGCACAACAACAATGAATTATAAAAATATGCATAAGGATTGAAACAATGGACATGATGATTGTTGTGAGTGTGATCGCACTCACCATCGTGATGATCGTTGCTTATAACGGATTAAAAGCTAAGCAACCATCGGACAGTATCTTAAGACAGAGAGCTGTATTTAATGCGGACGAGCAAATGACATTTGCTCGGATTAAAGAAATTTTACCTGAAGCAAATGTATTTGCTCACGTTTCATTTGATGCACTATTAACCACTAAATTCCCACGCACACGACGTAAATATGCCAGCATGTTTGCAGATTTTGTGGTGTTGGATCGAGAGTGTCGTGTGGTGGCTGTGATTGCGTTGGGGGATGCACATTTATCAAGGCGTAATCACTCAACTATACAGCAAGATGCTTTATTGGAAGCAGCAGGGTATCGATTGATTCGATATGAGCATGTACCTGAATATCAGCAATTACGAGAAGATTTTTTGACTGAAATTGTTGAAATGCAACATCAGCCTACAGTCAATGTGCCTGAATTGGGGAAGTTTGAAATGTATTCATCTACAGAATTGGCTAAAGCACGCATCTACGGTTAGTTAATATGAGTTAAGATCCGAGCTTGATGAATAGGTCATTGGATGAATACAAAAAATGCATGTTGATACATGCATTTTTTATAAATAAACTTTATTAAAACAAATCAAATCTTTAATTTGAAATGCTTTTTTATTGTGTGTCGGGTTTCACTGCAACAACAGTCAGTTCGACTAATACATTCGGGTCATACAGTTTAGCTTCGACACAGGTGCGTGGAAGGGCTTCGATATCTGCAACCCATGCATCCCAAACTTCATTAAATGCAGCATAGTCTTTTTCAATATCTTTTAAATAGATAGTGACAGACATGATGTGGCTTTTATCTGTTCCTGCATCTGCTAAAAACTGATCGATAATATCAAAGGTTTGTTGCGTCTGACCTTTAATATCTAAACTAAAATCTGAAGCCAATTGACCTGCAAGATGGACTAAACTTCCTGAAATGGCAATTTCTGAAAAGCGTTTTGCGACGTGAAGACGTTGTACAGCCATGTCATTTCTCTTGTTTATTTCTAGATCATTTGAGTTTACGTGAACGATTCAATTATGCAAAGCAGTGCTATTTTGAAGTGATGAAAATTTCATTTTCAAATAGAATTTTGATCTGACTTTGCATAAAAAAGAGAAGGTCATAATAAGCCTTCTCTTTTTCTTGATGCACTTAGATATTTATTCTTTGGTGGTATCTGGCATAGTTGCTGCCACAAGTGCCGTAATAAAACAACCAAGAACAAGATAAAGTGCAACGTATTGCCATGAACCATCACCCCAAATCACCAATGCTGCAGCGATCATTGGTGTAAAGCCACCGCCAATGATACTCGCGACTTGATAACCCACCCCAGCACCGCTGTAACGGTATTCCGTACCAAACAGTGAGGTAAAAATGGGTTGATGGACTGCAACGACCATGTCATGTGCCACATTCGCTAATAAGATCGCGAAGATCACAATGAGCCATGTATTTTGAGCATCTAAAGCCATAAAGAATGGGTAAGCAGACATTGCGCCAATCAGACCACCGACCACACACATACTCTTATGGGTGATTTTATCGGAAATCCATGCAAATAATGGGATACTAAAGCAACTGATTGCACCGACCATCAGGGCAATATTCAGAAAGAACTGTTTATCCATTCCCAAATTATTGGTGGAATAATTCAGTGCAAAATTCGTGACCAAATACATGGTCAAAAGTTCTGCGAAACGTAGTGCAATAATATAAAAAAATGCTTTTGGATTTTGAGTAATCGCTTGAAGGATGGGAAGCTTTTTCGGTTTTTCATCCGCTTCAATTACTTTTTCTACAAATTCTTGTGATTCATCTTGATCACGACGAATCCAAAAAGCTGCGAAGAGTAAAACAGCACTGGCAATAAATGGAATACGCCATGCCCAGTCAGCAAAAGCTTGTTCACCAAAGGTCATAAGTACTAGGGAAACAGAACCCGTAGCAAGGACTAATCCGACACCGTAACCAATTTGAACACCGCTACTGTAAAAGGCTTTTTTTCCTTTTGGGGCATTTTCCACAGCCATCAGTGCTGCGCCACCCCATTCACCACCTACGGCAAAACCTTGTATAGCACGAAGGGTGACCAGTAGGACAGGTGCCCACCAACCAATGGATTCGAAATTAGGAAGTAAGCCTATGCCAACCGTTGCAATGCCCATGAGCAAAACAGTCAGTACCAGCATTTTTTTTCGACCGATACGATCACCAAAATGACCGAATACCACACCGCCTAATGGACGGAATAAGAATCCGACACCAAAAGTTGCGAGCGCAGCGAGTGTGCCCATCGTTGGGTCAATACTTGGAAAAAATTGGTCTTTAAAAATGAGTGCGGCAACAATGCCATAAAGTAAAAAGTCGTACCAGTCGACGACAGCACCAACAAAACTACTGAGCGCAGCTTTACGGGCACGTTGTTCTTGAAGATCAGAAACAGAAGGTGCAGTTTGCATACAAAGAGAGAGCCCATGAGGTATAACAGAGGGCCCTGTAATATTCGGATTGATCGTCACGCCAATCACAGGACTTGAATGCTAAAATTTAAGGTATTTTTTAGCATCTCAGCTGATACATGGGTAATGTATAGCGGGAATTAGATTACCCTAAAAAAATAGATTTGCTATTAATATTTGGTCTAATTTTATTCTTTTGATGAAATTTCAGCCATGTATGCTGTTTATAAAAAGCATTATAAAAAAGAAGCACCGCCACTTGTAACATCTAAATGGGTTACCACAAGTCTAACTGTGCCTGTTCTGTTGAATCAGTTAATTGATAAACACCGATGCCAATTAATCGAAATTGATCATGTTCAGGGACATACATTTCAGATAAAAGCAGCTGTAGGATTTGCTCAAGTTCTTGCATAGATTTAAGCGGATGTTTAAAGCTCTTACTATGTTGTAATACATGGAAATTTTTCAGCTTTAATTTCACTGTGACACCACGGGCTTGAAGCTGTTTCTTGTCTAAATTTGCCCAAACACGTTCGATTAAAGATGACCAATGAATCTGACATTCTTTCAATGTTAGATCTTGATCAAAAGTCGTTTCTTTCGAAATCTGTTGTCTTTGTCGTTCTGCTTGGACAGGACGTTCATCAATGCCTTGCGCATATAGAAACAATTGTTTTCCGTATTTGCCGAAATGATGAATCAACATACTTTGTTCAACTTGTTGTAAATCACCGAGCGTTTTAAGTTGCAGACGTTCAAGTCTTTCTTGAGTGACTTTACCCACACCTGGAATTTTTTTAAGCTCAAGATGTTCGATGAATTGTTGAATTTGATGGGGTTTTACCACAAATATACCGTCGGGTTTATTCCAGTCCGAAGCCACTTTGGCTAAGAATTTATTTGGAGCAACACCTGCCGAAGCGGTTAATCCAGTCTTTGACAATATATCTGCACGGATCTGTATCGCCACTTCTGTTGCACTGGCTAAGCCTTTGAAATTATGCGTAACATCCAAATAAGCTTCATCTAAGGATAATGGTTCAATCAAATCGGTATATTGCCGAAAAATTTCATGAATTTGACGCGATACCTCTTGGTATTTGGGAAAGTTCGGTTCTATGACAACAACCTGAGGACAGCGCTTTTTAGCTTGGCTCATCGACATGGCTGAACGCAGACCAAAAACACGGGCAGGGTAAGATGCAGCACAAATCACAGCACGTGGATGATGCGATGAAACCACAACAGGCAAATGCTTGAGTTCAGGTTGATCCCGAAGTTCAACAGAGGCATAAAATGCATCCATGTCGATATGAATTATTTTTCTCATAAACCTTTATCGCGAAGTATCGCAGATTTGATGATTTTAACTTAAAAGTTGAAGCTAAACTGATTTAGCTATGGTCTAGTCGTGCTGTTGTAAAGGATATGCGACAGGTTGTGTCAAAAGCACGACTTTTGAGTTTTGCTGTTCAGCAGCATTGATCAATTTTCTTAAGCTTTGAGGCGATTGATCTGCGAAATTGGGTAAAAACTCCAACGATTGATTCAGCGGTTTAAAAAAATTGTCCCAATGAATCGGAATAACGACTTTAGGTTGTAATTTTTGCAAGCTTTCAGCCAAATAGTGATTTTGATAGTTTTGATCTTGTTTAGAGAGCTGCGCAATCCCTAAAAATAACGTATCCACTTTCAAACCATCCAATTGATTTGGAATAAACCCTGTACTGGCTTTAACCAAAATTTTTTGATCGCCGTGTTCAATCAAATAATCAAAACTACCGCCTTCCGTAAAGGCTGAGAATTTGGCAGGTAACTGGAGTGGAACTGTAAGTTCTTTCCCTAAGTCATCATTTACAGCTGTAGGTGGGGTATGTGCTGACGGAATCGGAGTCACTTTAAATTGTCCAATCTGAATGCTTTGTTTAGGCTGAGCCAGAATCAACTGCGATTCAGCGATGTCATTATTTGCTCGTGCAATATTCAGTGTAGTTCTAGATCCCACAATTTTAGCTTGTGGTAATAATTCAGATAAATGAGGAATATCAAGTGCATGATCATAATGACTATGTGTCACAAAGATCGCTTGAGTTCGATGTAGTTCGTATTGTTGTTTTAATTGAACAAGTAATGGAAAGTCACCTGAAATTTTGGAACTGAGCACATGCCATAAATCGGGTCGAGTAAAGAATCCATCGATCAGAATTTGATCCTGACCATCATCAAACAGCAGTGTGGACACTCCAAAAAATCGAACCGTTAGCCCTTGATGCGGTGCATCGACATTGGATTGCCAAGCTTGAAAATCAGTGACTTTGCCTGAGGGTTGAAACAAGTAAACGATCACAGCAATCAGGACGATGAACATACTGATCAAGCTGACCACGATGCCTTTTTTGAGTGTCATTTTCATTCCTTTTTAGATGACTTATTTTTAATTATGTTTTGCAAAGATGGTTTTTAAAGTATGGCGACTATATTTATAAGAACATATTTTTAGAGCGATCATATTTAAATTTTAATGACTAAGGTGCCTTATTTTTTTGCTTTTGGCATAGGGTAAATCTGATTTTTCTCAAGAAACATTTGCCATGCATATTCATCGCCGTTGAAGACATTCAGATCAACAGTGGTCGTAATACCTTGAATTGAGCCTTGATTGGTATGTTGCCAAAAGTGCCATTTAGGATCATTTTTGAGTGAAGGCTTGCCTTTGTATTCACGTACCCATAGCGGTGTATTCTGAAATTGATCCACAAGTACGATGTTATAAAATGCTTTGGAAATATAGAAAATAGGTTGCTTGCCATAATGCTGATGTAGGCGATCATGCATCACCTGAATCTCTTTAAGTAACTGTTCTTTAGTGTATTGATTGATACAGTTTTCTTCATACTCCAAATCAATCACAGGTGGCAAAGCATCAGGTTTTTTAGGTACTGAGTCTATAAAATTCTGTGCCTGAATATTGCCATCACGACAAAGTCGGTAAAAGTGATAAGCGCCGACGAGAAATCCATGCTCTCTTGCTTTGAGCCAATTTTCTTGAAATTTACGATCTTTAAAATCACCACCTTCTGTGGCTTTTAAATAGACAAATTTAAACTCTTGTGGAGAGATTCGATTCCACTCAATGTCTTTTTGGTGATGGGAAACGTCAAAACCTTTAATAGGATATTCTTGAGCTGTTGCAGGCTGATGGGGGAAAAACCAGAAAAGAAAAGCGGCCACCATTGCACTGCAAACGCTTAGACCAATGCCGAAAAAATACAGTTTTTGATGATCTTTCTTTTTGATTTTTTTAGCCATGAAGATCTTTTTAGATTCGATGAGGCTTTATCATAACGTGATCTGCATTTAGAAACTATGTTCAGAACTTTATTTGAAAGTTTTGAAATGAACTAAAAGCTCCGCGTCTAATGAAGTACTCAGCTAAAAACCATCAATGCAGTGATTTTGATTCAAATAGAATAGAACTGAGGATTCTCAAGCTGAAATTTGGTTAAATCTCTTTCCTTAGGATCTGATTAAATAGGCGTGTTTTTAGGTATTTGCCAGAAAATCAGCGCAGCAATGATGTTGATACTCGCCAAACATAATAGGGTGTAATTGAAGGCCTGTAATGTATGCGCAGTACCTAAATGCTGTGTAAATACATTCACCAATGTTCCTGCTAAAGCCACGCCTAGACTCATCGAAAGCATCATGATCATAGACAAGAAACTATTACCACTACTGGCATTCTGCTGAGATAAGTCTTTCAGCGTGAGTGTATTCATGGAAACAAATTGTAGAGAATTGAGTACACCAAAAATAAAGAAGTGAATTAAACGAAACCATGTCGGTGTGTCTGCGGTATGCAGTGCAAAACTGGCGATAAATACGCCGACCAATAAAGTATTGATCAATAGCACCTGACGATAGCCAAAGCGTTGAATCAGAGGGCGAATAATCGGTTTAGATGCCAAAGAACCCAATACTGTCGGGATCATTAGTAAGCCAGTAATGAATGGATCGAAACCAAACGCGACTTGTAGCATTAGAGGAAGAAGAAAAGGTAAGGCATTGCCACCAAAACGCGCAAAAAAATTGCCTAAAATTCCAATGGTGAAAATGCGATTTTTAAAAAGTGATGCTCTAAATAATGCATTTTGATGGGTAATCGCATGAAAGGCATAAATCAATGTCGCGACTACACCTGTGATGATCAAGGCGATACTTACCCATGCTGCACTTTGTTTATTGGCGAGATTTTCAATCCCGAGAGATAGCCCCACCATAGCGAATACTAAGAGTATGAATCCGCTGAAATCAAACTTTTTAACCGTTGTTTCTTTGACATTGGGCATCGCTTTGAAAGTTACAAATACGCCCAGTACGCCCATCGGAATATTAATTAAAAATATCCAATGCCAGGTCATATATTCAACCATCCAACCGCCTAAGGTTGGACCAATCAGTGGACCAATTAAACCTGCAAGACTCATTAAACTCATGGCTGCAAGAAATTGGGTACGTGGAATAATTTTGAGCATTGCCAAACGCCCTACAGGCAATAAGAATGCTCCGCCAATCCCTTGAATGACACGATATGTCAAAAGTTCATTCAGACTGCTCGAAAATGCACAACCGAGTGAGGCAAAGGTGAAAATCACAATTGCAGCAAAGAAGGTATTACGAACACCAAAACGATCCGCCAACCATCCACTTAGAGGAATACAGGCAGCGACTGAAAGAACATAGGCAACCACCACACTATGCATACTTAAAGGGTCTTCATTTAGACTATGAGCAATTGCTGGAATTGCAGTATTAATGATGGTGGTATCAAGCCCTTGCATGAAAAAACCAATTGCAACAAGAAAAACCAGTAATCGAAATCCTGGCTGTAATGCTTGGTGGGTTGGCGTGTTATTCATATCTAGCTTATTGGCTCAGCATGAGAGTAGGGTGATTGTTGAAATCAGCATATAGATTTATTGAATTGACTTATATTGCCACAAAACTGAAATCCAACAGTCACTGTTTTGAAATAAGCTGGTCATATATTAGTCGCATCTAATAACCTGATCATTTCTAATGAAAATTAAATTAAAAGCAGTTGTTCTTTCATTGTGTACATTGGGGTTAGTTGCTTGTAATGAGAGCAATGATTCAAAAAATGATTCAGAAGCGTCACAGGAGCTGACTCCAAACACGATAAGTTTAAAAAAAATTGGAGCATTTAATACGGGCATATTTGGTAAAAGTGCGGCTGAAATCCCTGCTTATGATGCAAAGAGTAAACGTGCATTTATTGTAAATGCTGAACAAGGCACTTTAGATGTTTTAGATTTAAGTGATCCAACTCATCCTAAAAAAATAAATGAAATTAAAGTCGATAACATTGCGTTAGGTGCTGAAGGGAATAGCGTTGCTGTACAAAATGGTATCGTTGCCATTGCAATTCAAGCTGCCAAAAAAACGGATACAGGCTATGTCGGCTTCTATCAAGCGAATGATTTAAAATATATCAGTCATGTAGATGTCGGGGCATTACCTGACATGCTTACCTTTACCCCTGATGGTAAAACCGTGTTGGTGGCTAACGAAGCGGAGCCATCTAATGATTATCAAATCGACCCTGAAGGTTCGATCAGTATTATTAATATTCAAGACCTTAACCACCCAAGTGTTAAAACAGCAGATTTCAAAGCATTTAATGGCCAAGAACAACAATTAAGAAATAAAGGTATACGTATCTTTGGGCCAAATGCCACAGCGGCACAAGATTTCGAGCCTGAATATATCACTGTATCTAAAGACGGAAAAACTGCATGGGCTGCATTACAAGAAAACAATGCCTTTGCTAAAATTGATATTGCACAAGCCAAAGTCACTGCAATCTATCCTTTAGGTTTTAAAGATCATGGCGCAGTTGGCAATGGCATGGATGTCAGTGATGCAGATGGATCTAATGGTGCTGGAGCGATTAATATTCAAACTTGGTCAAATGTCAGAGGTCTGTACATGCCTGATGCGATTTCAAGTTATGAAGTTAATGGTAAAACCTACATTATTTCTGCCAACGAAGGTGATGCACGTGCTTGGGGCGAAGATGATGCAGACTACTTTACAGGCAATACTCAAAAAGGTTTCGTGGAAGAATGGCGTGTCAAACACCTCGTACATAAAGCTGGCTTTGATCGTCGCTTAGGTGATGATTTACCTGCACATTTACGCTTACTTGCCAAAGGTGCAGAACTTAACCCAAGCAATTTTGCCTATTGTGGTGCAAAAGAAGCCGATGCCGGTGATTGCCGTGAAGATTTTAATTTAGGTCGCTTAAATATCACATGGACTGAAGGCTACCAAAAAAATAGTGATGGCTCGCCAAAACGCAATGCCCGTGGCAATCTTGTTTATGACCATCTGTATAGCTATGGTTCACGCTCGGTGAGTATTTGGACTGAAAATGCACAACAAAATGGTTTAGTTTTAGTTTGGGATTCAGGTGATCATTTTGAACAACATATTGCCAAAAATCATCCTGAAATCTTTAACTTTAACCACGAAGAAGCAGGTTTAGATAACCGCAGTGACAACAAAGGTCCAGAACCTGAAGGTGTTACTGTTGGACAGATTGGTGAGAAAACGTTTGCATTTATTGGCTTAGAACGTGTTGGTGGGGTGATGGTGTATGATGTTTCAACACCAACGAAACCGATCTTTGTACAATATATTAACTCACGTGAATTTAAAGCAGATACTAACGCAATTGAAGCAGGATTAGCAGGTGATTTAGGCCCTGAAGGATTAGTCTTTATTACTGCAAAAGATTCCCCAAATGGTCAACCATTATTAGTGGTCGGAAATGAAGTGAGTGGTTCTACCGCAATTTATCAAGTTACACTTAAATAGGCTTGGAATAGAATCCTAGAAAATAAAAAGAGCGATCAGGCTCTTTTTATTTTCTAATCGGAATGATTTTTAAAATGAAAATGTGTTTCTAAACCACAAATTTTTCAGGGCTATTGAGATTTTTAATCGCATTTAAAATCTGATGGGCATGATCACATACGATAATTTTAGCGCGATGCTGTGGTGGGAGAAAACCTTCCTGTACCGCATGATCTAATTGAGCAATTAAAGCATTATAAAACCCATTCACATTGTAGATCAGCATCGGTTTTTGATGTTGATTCAGCTGTCCCCAGGTTGCGATTTCCAAGATTTCCTCAAAAGTACCTAAACCACCCGGTAAGGCAACAAAAGCACTGGCACGTTCAGCCATCATGGCTTTGCGTTCGTGCATGGTTCTGACGACATGAAGTTCAGTCAATGTGCTGTGTGCGACCTCATAATCCAGCATGAATTCTGGAATAACGCCAACCACTTCACCGCCTGCATGAATCACACTATCTGCGACTTGTCCCATCAGCCCGATACTTGCCCCACCATAAACAATGCCAAAGCCTTTTTGCGCAATGCTTTCAGAGAGTTGAATTGCCTTTTCTTTATAGATTGGGTTATTACCAAAACGTGAACCGCAATAAAGTGCGACCAGTTTCTGTGTTGCAACTTTTTCCTTTTGCACCTTTTCTTGCTGAGTTTGAGCCTGTTGAATATCAATATTTTTACTTTTATTTAATGCATCGGGAGTAGGAGTATTTTCAGTTTTTTCTAGGTTATTTTGAAATTTGGGAAATAATGTATTCATTGATCACTGTCTACCTTTTATCTATTTTCATCGTACTTTTCATTTATTAATGTAAGCAAAAACAGTGACAAGATGGTGTTTTAAAACCACAAAATTGCAATGTTTTGTATCGTGAGCACTAAAATTTAAAAAATTGAACACTCTTTGTGAAAAAAACTGAAATTTGCTGCAATCTTTTCTATACTAAAGTTGTGTTTTACAACCAACGAACCCCCATGAGTAGTGATCGCGGTCAACTCGAACAACAATATTCTTTTGATAAGCAACAAATACATAATAAAGATAATCTGATATTGAATATCAGTCTAAATAGCGCCGAAATGTGGCGATTTAGCCTATTTCAAAGTGTGATGCAGGAGCATGCATCATGATTTTTGAATGGATGTCAGATCCCTCAGCATGGATAGGATTGGCAACACTGGTTGTATTAGAAATTGTTTTAGGGATTGATAATCTGGTCTTTATTGCGATTTTGGCGGAAAAGCTTCCACCTGAACAACGTGATAAAGCAAGGATCATCGGGCTTCTTCTTGCACTAGGAATGCGCTTAATCTTACTAGCCTCGATCGCATGGATTGTCACACTGACCAATCCAATCTTCTCCATTTTTGATCATCCATTCTCAGTTCGAGATTTGATTTTGATCATCGGGGGGATTTTCTTGCTCATGAAAGGGACACTTGAGTTACATGAGCGTTTGGAAAGTAAACCCGTCGTTAAAGAAGAGAATCCTGTCCACGCTGTATTTTGGATGGTCATCGTTCAAATTGTAGTTTTAGATGCCGTATTCTCACTCGACAGTGTGATTACAGCAGTCGGTATGGTGAAAGACTTATCGGTGATGATGATTGCCGTGATTATTGCTGTGGGAATCATGCTTTGGTCATCCAAAGCGTTGATGGACTTTGTGAATAAGCATCCCACCGTCGTGATTTTATGTCTTTGCTTCTTGATGATGATTGGTTTCTCGTTAATTGTCGAAGGTCTAGGCTTCCATATTCCGAAGAGTTATTTATATGCTGCAATTGGTTTCTCTGTGCTGATCGAGTTCCTCAATCAGTTGATGCGCCGTAATCAAGAAAAAACAGTATCGACCAATGATTTACGTTTTCGTACAGCATCTGCTGTGATGAGAATGTTGGGTGCGAAAAGTAGTTCTTCTGATGGTTCAAATAAACAAACAGAAGATGTATTGGCAACTCAAGCATTGGCAGAAGAAATATTTTCCGATGAAAATGCAGTTTACCAAAGTGTGATGGTACAAGGCGTGTTGGGGTTGTCAGAGCGACCTGTAAAATCGGTCATGACACCTCGACCTGATCTTGAGTGGATTGATTTGAATGAGGATATGGAATCGATCAAAACACAACTCTTACATATGAAGCATTCTCGTCTGATTCTGGCACATGGCGAACTCGATAACATTGCTGGTGTGGTTCAAACCCATAATGTCTTGAATGATTATATTGAGCTAGGTGAGTTTAATTTTGAGAAGCATCTACGTGAACCTGTGATCGTGCATGAAAATGCACAAGTTTTGATGGTCATGGAACAACTTCGTCAAGCACCCTTGCAAATGGCGATTGTATTGAATGAATACGGCTCGATTGAAGGGATCGCCACACCCATTGATATTTTGGAAGCGATCGCAGGTGAATTTCCAAATGAAACTGAACTAGATGCAGCTGCTGAAAGTTTGGATGATGGCTCGTTATTGATTGATGGTTCGACAGATATTCGTCATATTTCACTGTTGTTGAATCGAGATTTGGTCGATGAAGCAGAAGAGTATTCGACTTTGTCGGGATATATCTTATTTCACCTTGGGCATTTACCTCAGAATGGTGAAAAGTTTGAGGCTGAAGGCTATGTCTTTGAAGTAGTCACAATGGATGGACACAAAATTGAAAAAGTTCATATCATTCCAAATGAGGATGCAGAATCCTAATACTGAATGATGATGCCGAATCATCATTTAGGTGTGCATTTCATTCGCACCTGAGATGAAGCATGGTTAAAATAGTACTCAATCGAGTACTATTTTTTTTTGGAACACTGATGTCTGATCAAGTCTGTCCCTGCGGTCGTGGTAATTATGTAAGCTGTTGCCAACCTTTACACGTGGGTGAAGCCAAAGCAGTTACAGCAGAGCAACTTATGCGATCACGTTATAGTGCATTTGCACTGCATAATTCTGATTATATTGTGAACACAACAGCACTGGGGCAACAGCAGGCTTTAGATCAGCAGGCGATACTCGATTGGGCAAAGTCAAATCAATGGCTTAAACTTGAAATCGTTCAAGCTCAAGAGAAAGTTGATAAAAATCATGCTCGCGTCGAATTCAAAGCACATTATCACGATGGTCAATCGAATCAGGTTCATCATGAAGTATCCCACTTTGTCTACTTCGAAGAGCGTTGGTATTTTCTAGATCCGACTACAGATCAGCAAATCACTATGAAACAAGCCTGTATTTGTGGTTCAAGTAAAAAATTTAAGCAATGTTGTGCTCAATATTTGTAGAATTTATTTTTATTTAACATAGAATATTGCGCATCAATTACCCTCATTGGAAGAAGGGCGATGTTACTTACCGTTATTTATATTATTGCAATTACGGCAGAAGCCATGACAGGAGCTTTGTCTGCTGGTCGGCGTAGTATGGATTGGTTTGGTGTAATCATTATCGCCTGCGTAACTGCTTTGGGTGGTGGTTCAGTCCGAGATGTATTGCTTGGACACTATCCTTTGACGTGGGTGAAACATCCTGAATATCTTGTTTTAACCTGTTGTGCAGCGTTATTTACCATCTTCATTGCAAAGTGGATGCGTCATTTACGGTCAGTGTTCCTTCTTCTTGATGCACTCGGTTTAATTGGATTCACGATTATCGGTTGCCAAATTGCCATTCAAATGGAACAAGGCTTTGTGGTGTGTGCCGTTGCAGGTGTGCTGACAGGGGTTTCAGGCGGTATTTTACGTGATATTTTATGTAATGATGTACCTTTAGTATTCCGTCGTGAACTTTATGCCAGTATTTCATTTGTTGCGGTGATCTTTTATTGGGGATGCATCGAAGTCGGTTTCTCACAAGACATCACCATTATTTCTACCTTAATTTTTGGTTTTTCACTGCGCTGTATTGCGATCTACTTTGGTTTAGAAATGCCGAAATTTATTTATAAAGATGATGATGAACATTCAGCTTCATCTAAAGATGAAAGCTAAAGCTTAATTAAAACTAGAAAAAAATCATTTAAACCCGCAAAATGACCGACATAATGTGCGGTCATTTTGATCAGTACAACATATAAAAACAGCAATAATGATAATCCCTGTTGTGAAGACAGCATTTCCTTTAGAACTTGCAAAGCACACGATACAGAGACCTTGATATGGACTTAATCTCACGCGTACAACGCCTACCGGTTGGTAAATTTCATTACACCTTGCTATGGGTGATTGGTTTAGGCTGGATGTTTGATGCCATGGATACAGGACTGATCTCCTTTATTCTGGCAAAAATGGCAGAAGACTGGTCAATGACACCCACGGAAAAGGGGTGGGTCGTATCGATTGGTTTTGTGGGGATGGCCATTGGTGCTGTCTGTTCAGGAGCGTTGGCAGATCGAATTGGGCGTAAAGCCGTTTTTGCTTCGACGCTGGTGATTTACAGTATCGCTACAGCAGCCTGTGCATTTGCTCCGAATCTAACCTGGTTACTGGTATTCAGATTTATTGTTGGTTTAGGACTTGGTGGTCAGTTGCCTGTTGCGGTCACGTTGGTGAGTGAATATATTCCTGCGCATGTGCGTGGTCGCTTTATTGTTTTATTGGAAAGTTTTTGGGGCTTGGGTTGGCTCATTGCTGCCTTAGTTTCCTATTTTGTGATTCCATCTTTTGATTGGCATGTAGCATTTTTGATTGGTGGTTTGCCAGCGCTGTATGTATTTGTTATTTTAAAGAAAGTTCCAGAGTCTGTACCTTATTTGATCAATCGTGGCCGGATTGAAGAAGCGCATGCTTTAGTGCAAAAGCTTGAACGCCAATGTGGTGTTGAAGTGATTGAAACAATTGAGGTTAAACCTGTTTCCAGTCAAAACAATATTTCATTCCGTCAGTTATGGACAGGTGGTTTTGCGCGAAGAAGCTTGATGCTTTGGTTGATCTGGTTTGGGATCGTGTATTCCTACTACGGTATTTTTACATGGTTACCAAGTTTGTTGGTCAAAGAAGGCTATACCATCGTTCAATCGTTTGAATATGTTTTGGTCATGATTTTGGCACAATTACCAGGGTATATTGTGGCAGCATGGTTGGTTGAGAAACTCGGGCGAAAACCGACATTGGCAGGCTTTATTGCGATGTGTGCGGTGGCTGCTTACTTCTTTGGTCAATCGACGACCGTCGGTATGATCATGTTCTGGGGATGCCTAATGTCGTTCTTTAACTTAGGTGCATGGGGTGTGTTATATACCTACACGCCAGAGCAGTATCCAACCAATATTCGTGCTTTTGGTTCAGGTTGGGCGGCTGCGATTGGTCGAATAGGCGGTATTGTCGCGCCTTTAGTTGTGACACATATGATGGTGGCTGAAAATGGTTTTAGTCATGTATTTATGATGTTTACTGCTGTGCTCTTGGCGGTCGCTGCAGTGATTATTGTATTGGGTGAAGAAACCAAGGGCAAAACCCTAGAGTCGATTGGTATGTGATCGGTTCATCGTTTTAATGTAGAAAATCCAGTTTTTACAAACTCAATACTGAGAACTGGATGATTTTTAAACCATAAGACATAAATTGTCGCAGTGTATTGCTCCACACCCTTGTGCGGGAGCATCCTGCGACTTAGCATAACCACTTAGACACAAGAAATATTGAATAAGGACGAAAGGTTTTATGACAAGCCTTGCGCATCAAGCGACAGAGAATCGTTCTGTAGCAGAATTTACCGAACAAGCTTATCTTAATTACGCAATGTACGTCATTATGGATCGTGCATTGCCACATATTAGTGATGGTTTAAAACCTGTTCAGCGCCGTATTGTGTATGCGATGAGTGAACTGGGTTTAAAACACAGTGGTAAACCAAAAAAATCTGCACGTACAGTGGGTGATGTGTTGGGTAAATACCATCCACACGGTGACTCTGCTTGTTATGAAGCCATGGTGTTGATGGCTCAGCCTTTTAGTTATCGCTATCCTTTTATTGAAGGACAGGGTAACTGGGGGTCGCCTGATGATCCAAAATCTTTCGCAGCAATGCGTTATACCGAAGCCAAGTTATCTCAATATAGTGAAGTATTGCTATCAGAACTCGGTCAAGGTACTTGTGATTGGCAAGATAACTTTGATGGTTCAATGAAAGAACCTGTCAATTTACCTGCACGTGTACCGAATATTCTCTTGAATGGTACAACAGGGATTGCGGTCGGGATGGCAACGGATATTCCACCGCATAATCTACGAGAAGTCATTAAAGGGACGATTGCACTAATTCGCAATCCGAATTTAAATGATGAAAAGATTGCAGAATATATTCCTGCACCTGATTTACCAACCAAAGCTGAAATTATCACGCCACCAGATGAGTTGCTTAAGATTCAAAGCACGGGTCGTGGCAGTTATCGTATGCGTGCCGTTTACACGATTGAAAAAAATGAAATCGTGATTACGGATTTGCCGTATCAAGTTTCAGGTTCAAAAATTATCAGTCAAATTGCGGATCAAATGACAGCGAAAAAACTGCCATTGGTCAGCGATGTTCGTGATGAATCCGATCATAAAAATCCAACGCGTTTGGTGATCGTTCTACGTTCAAATCGTATTGATGCCGATTCAGTGATGAGCCATTTATTTGCGACCACTGATTTAGAGTCGAGCTATCGTGTCAACATGAACATGATTGGTGCAGATGGTCGTCCGCAAGTTAAATCAATCCGTCGTATTCTTTTAGAATGGATTGAAATTCGTAAATCTACAGTCACTCGCCGTCTTCAATACCATTTAAATAAAATCGAAAAACGTTTACATATTTTAGGCGGATTGATTTTAGCCTACCTCAATATTGATGAAGTGATCCAAATCATTCGTGAAGAAGATCAACCAAAACCTGTATTGATGGAACGATTTGGTCTCGATGAGATTCAGGCAGAAGCTATTTTAGAACTCAAACTTCGTCATTTGGCAAAGCTTGAAGAAATGGAAATGCGCCGTGAGCAAGAAGAGCTTGAGGCAAAAGCAGCGATTATTCGTGAACAATTGGCAAATCCTGAATCATTAAAAAATCTCATCATCAATGAACTGAAAGATGATGCGAAAAAATTTGGTGACGACCGCCGTTCGCCAATTGTCCAGCGTGCTGAAGCATCTGCAATTAGTGAACAAGACTTCATGCCTGCAGATCCTGTGACCGTGATTTTGTCAGATGCGGGTTGGATTCGTTGTGCTAAAGGGCATGACGTTGATGCCGAAAATGCAAATTTCCGTGCAGGTGATAAATACCTCAGCCATGCGCAAGGTAAATCGAATCAGAAAGTATATGTGATGGATGAATCAGGTCGTAGTTATGCATTGCCGATCAGTGCATTACCTTCGGCTCGTGGTTTGGGTGAACCGCTCAGTTCAAAACTGTCACCAGCGAGTGGCGTTGGTTTTAAACAAATTTTTATTGCAGATGATGAAGCTGAAATATTAGCGGTGAGTTCAAAAGGCTACGGCTTTAAGACCCAAGCCAAACAGCTGGATACCAATGCCAAAGCAGGTAAAGCTTTCTTAAGCCTAGCTGATGGTGCTGAAATGATGCCATTAGACGTGATAAGTGGTCATTCTCATTTGGCTGTACTGAGTAGTACTGGTCGTTTGTTGTTAATTGAGCTGTCAGAATTGCCAATGCTAAATAAAGGTAAAGGCAATAAGTTGATACAACTTGATACAAGTGAACGAATTTTGTCCATGACTTCGCTTGATTTAAATGAAACAATTCAGGTGGTTGCAGGACAACAACAATTAAAATTGAAAGGCGATGATCTGCAAAAATATGTGGCAAAACGTGCGACCAAAGGTCAGCTCTTACCACGCGGATATCAAAAAGCAAATAAACTGTTCATTCAAAGATAAAACTAGCATCCCTTGATCAAAATACGTTATATATGAATCGTATTTAATTAAATGGATGCATTATTGAGCACAAACAAATTGAATAAATTTGCTCAATATTGAAAAGAACAGTTTAAAACCAAGGATTACTAATTGGAGAATAGGGCATTATGGAAAAGATTTGGTTCGCTGAATACCAAAAGACTGGGATTCCAGAAACTGTAGAATTGCCACCGGAAAATACTTCTCTTATTGATGTTTTTGAACGTAATTTCCAGAAATTTGGTTCGCGCGATGCTTTTATCTTTATGGATAAAACATTGTCGTTCAATGAACTTGATGTTGCCAGTCGTCAATTTGCTGCTTACCTACAAGGCTTAGGTCTAGCCAAAGGTTCACGTGTAGCTGTGATGATGCCGAACGTTCTACAGTATCCAGTCGTTGCTCTTGCTGTATTACGTGCAGGTTTAGTTCTTGTGAACGTGAACCCGCTTTATACAGCACGTGAATTAGAACATCAGTTAAATGACTCAGGCTCTGAAGCTTTGGTTATTATTGAAAACTTCGCTTCGGTATACCAAGCGATTATTGGTAAAACACCAGTGAAGCATGTGATTGTGGCTTCTGTTGGCGACATGCTTGGTACACTTAAAGGTACTTTGGTGAATTTTGTATTGCGTAAAGTACGTAAGCAAATTCCTGCATGGAACATTCCAGGTCATGTGACATTCAATGCTGCGATGGCAAAAGCCAATGCAAGCAACTATAAGCGTCCAAGCATTTCTTTAAGTGATACGGCTGTATTGCAATATACAGGCGGTACAACAGGGGTGTCTAAAGGTGCAGAATTAACGCATCGCAACCTTGTATCGAACATGCTGCAAGCTGATGGTATTTTCCAAAGTAAATTTGGTAAAGCTGATGGGTCTAAAGACGACCGTATTTTCTGTGCCTTACCGCTTTATCATATCTTTGCATTTATGGTGTGCGCACTTTACGGGATGTACAAAGGTCAGGCCAATGTCTTGATTCCAAACCCGCGTGATTTACCAGCAGTCATTAAAGAACTTCGTAAATATCAGCCGGGCTTCTTCCCTGCGGTAAATACGTTGTTTAATGCTTTGGTACATAACGAAGAATTCCAACAGCTTGATCACAGTAAACTGGTGATGGCGATGGGTGGTGGTATGGCTGTATTGCCTTCGACTGCTGCTGCGTGGAAAAAAATTACGGGTACCAATATTATTGAAGGATATGGTCTATCTGAGACCTCTCCAATTGCAACGGCAAACCCACCAGCATCTGAAGAATTCAGCGGTACGATTGGTATTCCATTGCCTTTAACAGATGTTGCGATTTTAGATGATGATGGTAATCATCTGGCACTTGGTGAGCAGGGCGAAATTTCGATTCGTGGCCCTCAAGTGATGAAGGGTTATTGGAATCGTCCTGATGAAACTGCAAAAGTCATGACTGCTGATGGATATTTCCGTACCGGTGATATCGGTGTGATGGACAGCCGTGGTTATGTCAAAATCGTTGATCGTAAAAAAGATATGATCTTGGTTTCTGGTTTTAACGTTTATCCTTCAGAAATTGAAGAAGTCATTGCAACACATCCAAAAGTCTTGGAAGTGGCTGCAATTGGTGTAACGGATGAGAAGTCAGGTGAAGTGCCTAAACTGTTTGTTGTGAAGAAAGATCCTTCATTAACGACAGAAGAAGTTCTTGCGTATGCGAAAGAGAATTTAACCGGCTACAAACGCCCACGCTATGTTGAATTTTTGGATGAATTACCTAAATCGAATGTGGGTAAAATTTTACGTAAGGATTTACGCAAATAAATTGATTTTGAGACACAAAAAGCGCCCTAGGGCGCTTTTTTATGGCATAAACAAACTTATTTTTTCATAAACCAACGATCAATATATGGACGGCTAATCCCAACAATACCGACAAATGTCATCATGGTTCCCGCATGGCGTCCTACTGCTTGTAAAGGAATCGTCCCGTGATAACTGAAGTAGATATCGACTAAGCTATAAATGGTGACAAAGAGTAGCCATAGTTTTAAATTTGCGCGTTTAATGCCAACTGCATAAAATGCAACCCAGAGAACTAAAAAAGTCCCTAAAGTCGATTGCCAATTGAGGTTGGCGCAGATCACACAAATTAAAAATGCAACGATAGGCAAAACAAAATAAAGTACACGATCGACTTTTTTCTGCTGTACGTGTTGTTGATCTAATACATCAAACAGTTCTTTCTGATCAGAATTTGCCATATCCGTTCCAATGAAAATTTCAAAAACGCAATAATTTAACAAAAATTATCGCATATACACCATGCTATGATATGACCTATAAGAAATTATTGGATAGAAAATTCATGTATGGGATTGATGGCATCATATATTTAATTTTAATTGCCTGTTTAATGCCTTACGTTTTTACCATTATTGCGAAAATCGCAGCGGGTTTTAACGTCAAAGATAATCAAAACCCACGTGAGTTTTTGGCAAAATCCACAGGCTTAGCTGCGCGTGCCAATGCAGCACAACAGAACAGTTTTGAGAGTCTTCCTTTATTCATTGCATCTATTTTGATGGCTGAATATATGGTGATTTCACAAGTTATTATCATGATGTTGGGTGGGGCATATATCGTGTTACGCGCGATTTATGGTATCTGTTATTTACTGAATCTTTCGACACTACGGTCAATTATTTGGTTTTTGTCGATGGCATGTCCAATTTATTTATTGATCTTAGTGATTCGGTTAATGTAAAACTGACCGATAGGCATACCCAAACATATTCTTGCAAATGTATAATCGAATGATGCTTGCTTGATAAAGCGTTATAATCAACACTATTTATTGAACACTACACTGTTAAAGAGTTTCCTATGAGCTACAGTAACATTCCAGCGGGTAAAGACGCACCAAACGATATCTACGTAATTATCGAAATTCCTGCAAATGCAGCACCGATCAAATACGAAATCGATAAAGATTCTGATGCATTGTTTGTAGACCGTTTCATGGGTACAGCAATGTTCTACCCTGCAAACTATGGCTATGTACCAAATACTTTGTCTTTAGATGGTGATCCACTTGATGTTTTAGTGGTTACTCCACATCCAGTTGAGCCAGGTTCTGTAATTCGTTGCCGTCCAGTGGGCAAATTGAATATGGAAGATGACGGTGGTGTAGATGCTAAACTTGTTGCAGTTCCACACGACAAATTGACACCAATCTATAAAGATATTCAAGAATATACGGATCTTCCACCGTTATTGATCAGCCAAATTGAACACTTCTTCCAACACTACAAAGATCTTGAGCCAGGAAAATGGGTTAAGTTGAGTGGTTGGGAAGGTGCGGATGTTGCTAAGCAAGAAGTTCTTAGCTCTATCGCTGCATATGCTGAAGCAAACAAATAATTGTTTGTTGATAATTTAGTCTTTTTCTTTAAAGACTGAATAAAAAAACCTGCACAATGTGCAGGTTTTTTTTTAACTTGGATTTTCTTAGAAATTAGAATAATTTCACAGGAATATCTAAGAATAAGCGCCATTCATTCGTATCTGGCATGTAGTAGTCATTTGCATAAGCATCATCATTACGATAATGAGAATAACGTACACGTAAGCTAGCATCTTTCGCAAAACCAGATTGAACGGTATATTTCACTTGGTTAAAGATTTCACTTTCTTTTGCATTACTATCTGTTGCGGTATCGATGTCCCAACCATAAACATATGCCGAAGTCCAACTTAATCCAGGAGTAACATATTGGCCTAGGTCTACGCTATATTGAACTTGAACTGATTTTTCATCGCGACCGTTGAAATCAGATAAATACGAGTTAGGTAGGTAGATACTTTGGAAGCCATCAGCATTTTCACCGTATGCATAACCGGTATTACCTGTACTTTGTTGGTAAGCCAACATGACATTGTGTGCACCAGTATTATAAGAACCTGAAATTGCCCAAATATTATTGCTACGATCATCTGAGTTAGCATCTAATGTTGAAGATGATGCGCTTGCACCTTTATCCCATTCGGTACGATAACCACTGAAGTCATACGTTAATGAAGCATTATTTGCTAAAGGTTGTTTAAAATTAGCATTTACATAATGGCGCTCTAAAGCATTTTTACTGTCGATACCGTAGTATGAGCCATTAATTTGATCATTAAATTTATATTTAGCACCCCAAACAATTGCACTATCAAGCTTATTTTCATCAGTAGAAATTTGCTCAGACATTTGATTTTTGGTGAATTTACCAACGACAACTTCTAAGTTTTCGATCTCGTGGCTTTTCGCTAAAACGCCTTCAAAATACTCAGGAACCATACGACCTGTATTGCTTGCAAGCACAGGAAGATCTAGGACTTGAGTACCATATTCAACAGTGGTATTTGAAATACGTGCTTTAACACTTGCACCACCTCGTGCCCAATGATCATACGCATCTTTCGTACCATCAGCATTGAGCTGATCGTGTACTGGAATCATATTATTTCCAGTATGACCATTTTTACCGAGTTTAATAGATGCATCACCTACAGCATTGATACCGAAACCAACAACACCCTGAGTGAAACCAGATTCTAGTTTGACAATTGCAGATTGAGCAAATGAGCTATTATCTTCTCCTGGAGCTACATTCTTTTTATCACGTTGAATATAGCCTGTACGGAATAATACTGATCCTTCAGCATCTTCAACAAAGCCTTTTGACTCGCTTTGTTCACTTGCAAATGCAGTTGAAACCAAAGCAGCTTGAATGAGGACTACTAATGTTAATTTTTTTGATTTTTGCATTGGGGACGCCTCATACAAAATGATTATGAATGTGAAATTAAATGTATACACAATGTATAACAAATTATAATTCATTATATTTTTTTTTCATCAAATCGTTATGAGATCTTGGTATATAGCAAATTAAAAAAATTAATTGAATAGTGGATTTTAATTTTTATAAAAATCAACATTTTGAGCATTAATGATGCTTGTTTAAATGATTATTGACGTGTCAAAACAGGTATGAAATTACAATATTTTAGGAATTTTTTTGTTATTTGATCGATTTGTTAATCTTTAAGCTTATATATTCAACAAAATGAATGTTTAAAGAAGCTCTTTAATTTTGAAAAATTACACTCTTTTTTGTTAAACATTAAAGTAGCCTTTAAGAAATTAAATTTTCAGCAATATTTTTTTATCCAATTTGAATACAATAGCACCAAATAATGAGTGTGAAGAACAATGTTGATTGATAGAAAAATAGTCATCGGGTTGGGGATAGGTCTAAGCATTTTAGCGACAACGACTTTTGCAGATGATCAGCCTTCAGTTTTAAATGGTGTGGTATCTGGAAATATTGGTGCAGTCACTAAATATATCTATCGTGGTGGTGTAGAAAATGATGATATCGCGCTACAAGGTGGTTTAACGTATACCCATAATAGCGGTGTTTTTGTAGGATATTGGGGATCAACTTTGGACTATGATCCAAAGGGACGAGATCATGGCTCAGAGCATGATTTCTCTATAGGTTTTGCCAATACGATTAATGATGATTGGAGTTATAGTTCTCAAATCATGGCTTATGTCTATCAAAATGGCGGCAATACTTATAATGATGATCGAACAGAAAAGCGTTCGACGACTGGCTATGACTTGGTCAATGACATCAGTTATAAAGATTTGAGCTTAGGTCTTACGGTCAGTTTAGCAGATGCGGATTATGGTAATGCAGGAGATGTTTACTTAAGTGCAGCCTATAGTTATGCATTACCATATGAGTTCTCTTTAAATACAAGTATTGGTGCATCTATTTATAATGATGGCCGTGATGATTCGATTGTTCAAACCGCCCATGACTTTACAATGAATGAAGTCCGTTTAGGATTGAGTAAACCATTATTAGATACAGGTATTGAAATGAGTCTGGATTATATCTGGGGTGGTCGAGATCGATATGATGAAAAACTGGATGATCATTTAGTTTATGGCGTAACTTATAGTTTTTAAACATTTAGCATTGATCACAAAGTGTATCGTGTTTTACGATGCACTTTTTTTATGCACAAATTAAGGATGTGTTTAAATTTTAGACTCAAAATAAGGCAGATTGTAAGAAAATATAAATTGTATTTATGCCCACTTTAAAAAAATAGAAGTCCACTTTTTAGTATGAAACTTAGAGGTAGATAAATTTATTAAATATTCTAAATTTAAAAATAATTATTAAAAACAATAATTTGTATTTTAATAGCAGTTTCTTCAGTATTTTTTTTAAATTTTGGCATGGCTGTTGCTATTAACCCTACGAGTTTATCAATTATCAAAAAAGACATCTTAAGCATAGGATGTAGGGGACTAAAATGAAATTAACTTTAAAAGTACTAGGTCTAGCAGTAGTAGCATCAGCATCAACCATCACTTTTGCAGAAGCACCGGCTTTACCTTATGGTTTAAGTTTCAGTGGTTCTGCAGCCGTTACTACAGATTACCGCTTCCGTGGTGTGACTCAAACCTCAAGTGATCCTGCGGTGCAGGCTGGATTCACTTTGGGTCATACTTCTGGTCTTTATTTTGGCTTATGGGGTTCAAATGTAGATTTTGGTGAAGGTTCTCCAAGTCTAGAACTTGATCCTTCGATTGGTTATGCGACGACACTTGATAATTTTGCAAGCAAGCCTGTATTAGATCTGGGTGTAGTTTATTACAACTACCCAAGTGAAAGTGATTTAAACTGGTTAGAGCTTTATGGAAAAATGACATTCAAAGATGTTTTAACAGCTGGAGATGGTATTTTAACAAATGTGAATTTCACCAACGACTATGCTGGTGCTGATTTAGACAGTTGGAATGTTAATGCAACTTACTCTGCGCCATTAGGTTCATCAGGTTTTGGTGGTGTAGTGGGTGTAGGTTACACAGATATTGATGAAGATGATTTTTTCAATGGTGATGATAACTATGTCGATTGGAAAGCCGGTGTAACGTATAACTTTAAAGCTCTTCCAAGTGTGACAGCAGAATTAGCAGCCGTAGGTTCAAATGTTGATACAGATGGTATGAGTCATAGTGTTAAACGTGGTTATGAAACAGGTGCGGTATTCACTTTAACGAATACATTCTAAATTTTTTAAAACAAAAAGCCCCTTTCGGGGCTTTTTTAATGAAATTATATTTGGGATCAGGGTATGAAGTTAAAGCTTTAATTATTCTGTTCTCGATAAGACAAAGCTTCAGTTAAATGCGATGACTGGATTTTTTCACTCAAGCTCAAATCAGCAATGGTACGTGCAACCCGCAGGATACGATGATAAGCACGTGCTGAAAGATTCAAGCGCTGTTGTGCCATAGCCAAAATGTTTTGTGAAGACTCATCTAGCAGTGCATAAATTTCCAATTGCTGTGGAGTTAAAGCCTGATTTAAAAAGCCTTGACGTTTAATTTGAAGATGGTAAGCATCTATTACTCTAGCTCTAACGGTCTCAGAAGTTTCAACAGGTTTAGGATCTTGAAGATCTTGTGATTTCAAAGGTGGGACATCGATGTGTAAATCGATCCGATCTAATAGCGGTCCTGAGATTCTATTCTGGTAACGCTTAATTGACTCAGCAGAGCATTGGCAGCGACTGTCTTGATTAAAAGCATAACCACAAGGGCAGGGGTTCATTGCGGCAATAAACTGGAAATTGGCAGGAAAAGTGATTTGTCGTGAGGCTCTAGAAATCACGATCTCTTTCGACTCCAAAGGTTGTCGTAATACTTCAAGAACCTTTCGGTCAAACTCAGGCAGTTCATCTAAGAATAATACGCCTAAATGAGCTAATGTAATTTCCCCCGGTTTTGGATGTGAGCCACCACCAACCAATGCTACCGCTGATGCTGTGTGATGAGGTGCTCTAAAGGGTCTTTGTCCAAAAGGGTGTTGGGTATTTGCAATAGAATAAATACTCGCAACTTCTAAGTTTTCTTGGGCTGTGAGTGGTGGCAAAATACTAGACAAACGAGAAGCCAATAAGGTTTTACCAGTACCTGGTGGGCCTTTGAATAGGATCGAGTGACCACCAGCTGCTGCTATCTCTAAAGCGCGTCGTGGTCTCAGTTGTCCTTTCACATCAGCGAGATCATATTTATAAATATGATGTTCATTTTTAAGTGTGTTTGAAAATGCATCAATAGGGTGCGTTTTTAGAAAATGATCACAGACTTCTCTCAAACTTTTTGCACCAAACACTTCAAAATCAGGTAATTGAGATGCTTCATCTGCATTCGCACTAGAAAGCATCAATTTATGTTGAGCAATCTGACAAGCCATCGCAATTGCCAGTGTTCCACTGACAGGTCTTAACATCCCATCTAATGCCAACTCACCAATGAATTCATAAGCATCTGTCACATTTTCAGGGAGTTGTCCTGATGCAATCAGAATTCCTAGCGCAATGGGAAGATCAAGTCGAGAGCCATCTTTAGGTAAATCCGCAGGTGCAAGGTTGATGGTGAGACGCTTAGTAGGGAATAAAAAACCGCTATTGATAATTGCGGAACGAACACGATCTTTACTTTCGCGAACGGCAGCTTCAGGTAATCCAACAATGGTCAGAGAGGGCAAACCCTGACTGACATGCACCTCGACTTCAATCAGTGGAGCATGTAAGCCAAGGACGGCGCGCGTATATATTTTTGAAAAAGACATAGCTATAGACCTAATATTTTTATTTTGCTTTATTTTTAATCGTTTTTATTTTAATTTTGCACAAAAAAAGTGCGTTTTAATGTTTTTGTTGAATGAGTGCTTCTAAAGCTTTGACTTGCTGCTGTAATTGATCGAGACGCTCATTGGCATTGGAAAGAGCAGTTTTTTGGCGTTCGATTTCATCTTTCGAAACTAAGTCCATTTTAGTCACAGCTTCATTGAGTAGGGCGCGAAGATTATTTTCTACGTCTTTTTTAGGTTGATCTAGCTGTTCTAATATCGCTTGTAATAATGTTTCGATCATGTGTTATCCAAAATACATCATATTGATTTGCATTGTAACATTGCTTTTCTATAGGCCCTACATATAACTATATAGCATAGGACAAACCAATAACAAGATGAGTAATTACGATCAAAAATTGTATGTTTTTTTGAAGCTTAAACGTATGTAGATGTATAAAATAAGGTATAAGATGTTTCTTGCTGGAATGGATTAATCACCCCAACCATTATGAAGTTTTGGCATGAAATTTGAACATAAAACCTTACTGGTGAAAAAAGCCGAAGGAAAACAACATGAAACTTGTAACAGCAATCGTTAAACCATTCAAACTCGATGACGTGCGTGAAGCACTTTCTGAAATTGGCGTTCAGGGTATTACCGTAACAGAAGTGAAGGGCTTTGGTCGTCAAAAAGGCCACACTGAGCTTTACCGTGGTGCTGAATATGTCGTCGATTTTCTACCAAAAGTAAAAATTGAAATCGCAATCAGTGATGAAATGGTTGATCCAGTTATTGAATCAATCACTCGTGTAGCAAGCACTGGCAAAATTGGTGACGGAAAAATTTTCGTAACTAACTTAGAACAAGTCATCCGTATCCGTACAGGTGAAACTGGCGCAGATGCTGTTTAATTTGGCACGAAGTTTGCTGAGTTAGACCTAACTCGCAAAAAATCAGGTTGGGGGATACGAATGAAAAAGATGCTATTTGCGCTGAGTTTATCTGGCGCACTTTTAGGTGGTTCTGTTGCATGGGCAGAGACTGTTGTGTCAGAACATGCAGTGACGGAAGGTGTAGCAGTTGTTGCAACTGAAACACCTTCAGCTGTTGCCACTGATGCTGTTGTGGAATTACCAACAGCGGTTGAGGCTCCAGTTGTAGAAGAACCAAAATTAGATACAGGTGATACAGCGTGGATTTTAGTATCTACCGCACTTGTATTATTAATGACGATTCCTGGTCTTGCGTTGTTCTACGGCGGTATGGTTCGTAAGAAAAACGTATTAAGCACAATGGCACATAGCTTTGTTGCAGCAGCAATTGTCAGTATTACATGGGTTGCAGTCGGATATAGCCTTGCCTTTGGTGAAGGAAATGCCTTTATCGGTAGCCTAGACAAAGTCATGTTGTCTGGTATCACGACAGAGGCACTCACAGGTACGATTCCTGAAATTCTCTTCGTTATTTTCCAAATGACCTTTGCCATTATTACTGTAGCCATCATTACAGGTTCTATCGCAGAGCGTATGAAATTTGGTGCTTTCGTAGCCTTTATTACAATCTGGTCAATCGTGGTTTATGCACCAATTACTCACTGGGTGTGGGGTGGTGGTTGGTTAGGTAACGATGGTGCGCTAGATTTTGCTGGTGGTACGGTTGTACATATTAACTCTGGTGTTGCCGGTCTAGTTGCTGCATACATGCTTGGTAAGCGTATGGGGCTAGGTCGTGAATCAATGGCCCCTCATAACCTTGTATTGACTGTGATCGGTGCAAGTTTAATTTGGGTGGGTTGGTTTGGTTTCAATGGTGGTTCTGCTCTAGGCGCAAATGGTTCTGCAGGTTATGCATTGGTTGTAACGCAAGTTGCAGCAGCAGCGGCAGCAATCGCTTGGTTAATTACTGAAAAAGTTGTACGCGGTAAGGCTTCGGTACTTGGTGGTGCTTCTGGTGCTGTCGCGGGTCTGGTTGTGATTACACCTGCTGCTGGATTCGTAACAGTGGGTGGTGCATTGGCAATGGGGCTGATCGGTGGTGTCGTATGTTTCTGGGGTATTACTGCACTTAAACGCGCTCTGAAAGCAGATGATTCATTAGATGCTTTTGGTCTACACGGTGTGGGTGGTATCGTTGGTGCAATCTTGACCGCATTCTTTGCAAGCGAATTCATCATGGGTGATAAAGCACCTACGAGTGTAATGAGCCAATTATGGGTACAAGTTGAAGGTGTACTTGCAACGATCGCTTACTCAGCAGTATTAACATTCATTATTCTTAAAGTGATTGATCTTGTGATTGGTATCCGTGTTGAAAATGATGATGAACGCATGGGTCTCGATTTGAGTCAACATGGCGAACGAATCGAATAATTGAAAGTGATAGATTTAATGAAACAATATATTCGCTAAAAACAAATATCAATATATTGTGTGAAACAGTCCTTCGGGGCTGTTTTTTTTCTATATATTGATGAAAGCTCAACAATCGAATATTTTTTTGATACACTAAGCTTAAATACAAATTGTTCAATTAAAACGCTATGCATTGTCCATTTTGCAACGCGGCAGACAGTAAAGTCATAGACTCTCGTTTAGCTGCTGAAGGCTGTCAAATCCGTCGTCGTCGAGAATGTATTTCTTGTAATGAACGCTTTACGACTTTTGAAAGTTTTGAGGTGGTGATGCCGCGTGTCACCAAATCTGATGGAAAAAATGAGCCTTATGATGAGGCAAAACTTCGTCGTTCGCTGATGCATGCTTTACAAAAGCGTCCTGTAACACAAGAACAGATTGAAACTGTACTCAGTGATATTCAACTACAAATTCGCCGTTTAGGTGAGCGTGATGTGCGGTCACGTACCATTGGTGAGATCGTGATGAAGGCATTGTTTGCGCTTGATCATGTTGCCTATGTACGCTTTGCTTCAGTGTATCAAGACTTCCAAGATGTAGAAGCATTTCGTCGTCAAATTGAACAAATGCAAAATCGAGATTCTGATTAACATTCTACGCCATTGTTCTTCATTTCAGATTTAGGAAAATTATGTCTGTGTTACCACATGAGCCCAATCAACTTAATTCTCAATCGCAAGATCAAGTTTGGATGAGATGTGCGATTGCTTTGGCTCGAAAAGGACAGTATGCAACGCGACCTAATCCGAATGTTGGTTGTGTGATTGTCAAAGATGGGCAGATGATTGGTGAAGGGTTTCATCCTCAAGCAGGCCACCCGCATGCCGAGGTCTTTGCACTTCGTCAGGCGGGTGAAGCTGCACGTGGTGCGACTGCATATGTCACTCTAGAACCCTGTGCACATTATGGTCGTACACCTCCATGTGCCAAAGGCTTGGTTGAGGCTGGGGTAAAAAAAGTTGTGGTTGCATGTACTGATCCAAATCCATTGGTGGCTGGAAAGGGCATCGATATTTTGCGTCAAGCAGGTGTTGAAGTCGAAGTTGGAATATGTGAAGAAGAAGCTAAACAATTAAATAAAGGTTTTCTCAAAGCCATGGCTACTGGAATGCCTTATGTTCGATTAAAAGTTGCATCGAGCCTTGATGGACGGACGGCAATGGCTTCAGGTGAATCAAAATGGATCACAGGAAGCGAAGCACGTTTGGATGTACAACATTGGCGCGCCATCTCAGGTGCTGTAATTACAGGGATTGAAACGGTTTTAGCAGATGATCCGCAATTAAATGTACGTCAATTGCCTGATGCGAATGTCGAACAGATTGTACAACCAAAGCGTGTTATTTTAGATCGTCATGGTCGTTTACCTTTAGATGCAAAGCTCTTAGAGCACCCAGAAACTGTCATGGTCATGGGACCTTTTCGATCTGAGCTTGCACAACGTGGCGTGATTCAGCTTGAAGTTCAGTCATTGACTGACTTGTTAAAAGCATTAAAAGATTTTCAAATTTATGATGTATTGATTGAGGCAGGTGCAACACTTTCGACTGCATTTTTGCAGGAAAATTTGGTTGATGAAATGATCAGCTATATTGCACCTACTTTCCTTGGTCAATCTGCTCGTGCCATGTTCAATGCTGAATTTATCAGCATGGCAGAACAACTTCGTTTTGAACTGAAAGAAGTTACCCAAGTGGGTGGCGATATCCGTTTAAAACTCACCCCTTCTAAGAGTTAGTATGAATTCAGAGTCAACGGTTTACCATAAACGTCGTCATGCAGCACGCACTACAGATGAATACTTATTTAACCAACTTGTACCCTATTTAGGGAACAAGCGTCGTTTATTACATCTTATTTTAGAAGCACTAGAAAGCACAGGAACACTCAATAATAAAAATGGTCGTGCGCCTATTTTTGCAGATTTTTTTGCAGGAAGTGGTGTGGTATCACGTTTGGCACGTCAAAATGGTTATCGAGTGATTGCCAATGACTGGGAACCGTATAGCCATGCACTGAATAATGCGATTCTTTCTTGTACAGATGCACCCGCATTTAAAGAGTTAGGCGGTTATCAAAAGGCCTTAGACTATTTAAATCGCTTACCTGAAGTTAAAGGTTGGGTCACACATAATCTTTGCCCGCGTAATGATGAAATTTATGATCCAAGTCGTGATCGTCTATTCTTCAAACGCCGTAATGGTATGAAAATTGACGCGATTCGTCAGCAAATTGCCACTTGGCAGGCTCAGGGTGCGATTGATGATGTTGAAATGAGTGCTTTATTGTCACCACTTCTTTATTCAGCAAGTTTCGTCAGTAACACTTCAGGCGTATTTAAGAGCTTTCACCATGGTTGGGGGGGCAAGACGCAGACTGCATTGGAACGGATCGAATCATTACTGTGGTTAACTCCGAACCGCTTCTGTGAAATAGGTGATCCTAAAGTGCCTATGGCTGAAATGTGGTGCGTTGATGCACAACATTTGGCGAATCAAATGAGTGGCTTTGAAGTGGATGTGGCTTATTTAGATCCTCCGTATAATCAACATGCATATAGCAGCAATTATCATGTTTTGAATGCTTTAACTTTATGGGATCAAGTCGATTTACCGACACCAGATACTAAAGGTTATAAAAGTGGAATTGATCGTGCTTGGCGTAAAGAGCGTCCAAGTCCTTATAACTCTTCAAAATATGCAAAAGAAGCCTATGAAAAGTTATTGTCGACCATCAATGCACGTTACATTCTAACCAGTTATTCAACCGATGGTAATATTGAGGCAGGCGATTTACTTAAAGCTAACCTTGAGCGTGGTCGTGTCACTTTATTGACGCAAGATGTACCACGTTACCGCGTAAGTAAACAACGTCAATCAGAACGTGCACGCGTGCTAGAGTTTATTGTGATCACAGATACCCATGCGAAGTCTGGGCCTCCGATTCGTCAGTTATTAGGGCAGTTGCATCATTATGCTGAGTTAGGTGGCGTGGATGCGACAGGCGTCGCGACACAGTTAGATTTGTGGTAAAAATTAAAGAATATTTAGAGATACAGATATGTTCACAGGCATTATTGAAAGTTTAGGTCAAGTAGAAAGTCTTCAAAGTGTAGGTGGGGATATTCGTTTACGTATTCAAAGTAATTTGGATATGTCAGACGTGCATTTGGGTGACTCGATTGCAACCAACGGAATTTGCTTAACAGTGATTGATTGGGGCGATAATTGGTACGCAGCTGATGTTTCTCGTGAAAGTTTAAATCGTTCAACCGTGGGTCAATGGAAAGTTGGTCAAGCGGTCAATGTTGAAAAAGCGATGTTACCAACTACACGTTTTGGTGGGCATATCGTTAGTGGGCATGTTGATGCTGTTGGTGAAATTACGATGCTTCGTCAGGATGCGCGTTCATTATATTTTGAAGTGACAGCACCTGTAGAAATTGCAAAATATTTGGCTGAAAAAGGGTCTGTGACTGTAGATGGTATTAGTTTAACCATTAATCACTTACGCGGAAATATTCTTAGCTTGAATTTGATTCCTCATACAGCAGAAAGAACCAATATTGGTACGTGGAAAACAGGGTCTAAGGTAAACTTAGAAGTTGATGTTTTAGCACGTTATATTGAGCGTTTACTCTTGGGTGATAAAGCTGCTGAACAGAAACCTGAGTCCAAACTCAGTATGGATTTTTTAGCAGCGAATGGATTTTTGCGTTAAAAACAGACTAAAATAGACTACAGCCTAATTTATTAGGCTGTTTTGTTTTGTGAATATTCAACTTTATATCTTAGAAATGATGTGGAGAAACAACATGCAACGAGTACGTGTGAATGATTGATTTTTTACTACATCTTGAACAGTTGCTGCCAATGTTACTGGAGCAGTACGGTATTTGGATTTACGCCATTCTATTTTTAGTGATTTTTGCTGAAACAGGTTCAGTCTTCATGTTCTTCTTGCCAGGTGATAGTTTGCTTATCGCTATTGGTGCTTTATGTTCCACAACAGAACTGATCCATTTACATTATATGGGCGTGACTTTATTTATCGCCAGTGTGTTGGGTTATACCGTAAATTACTATACAGGTCGTTGGTTAGGACTCAAATATTTTAATAAACATACTCGCTACTTCAAGCCTGAATATTTAGAAAAGACCAATTACTATTTTATTAAGCATGGTGGTAAGACCATTTTGGTTGCACGTTTTATTCCTTTTGTTCGTTCTTCAGCACCTTTTGCAGCAGGTGCGACGCACATGAACCTTGCGAGTTTTACTTTTTACAATGTATTGGGCGGTTTTATATGGATTGGCTTATTATTAGCCATGGGTTATGGTGTTGGAGAAACACTGTCGACAGTCATTTCAATTTTATAAATTTTTTTTAAACAAAATTAAAGCTAAAAAATAAGCCCACTGAAGTGGGCGTATTGGTCTGAATATTTAGTGTTTTACAACAGTAAGAGAAGTCGGTGCAAGATGAGAATTCGTTTCTGAATGTTTAGAAATTGAAAAATGTCCTTTTTAAGCTTCGCGAGTGAGATAGGCTGAAATGGACTGGAAATCGTTACGGCTCAAAAATAGCTCTTGTGCAGTAATATTTCTTTTCTCTCCAACCGATAATTTTTCAATTTCGTTTGTGAGTTGATTCAAAATATCCATTTGAATTTCCTAATTTAAAGTCGAGTTAATCGATTTATAAATGGGTAAAATTCCGACGACATCGGAATATGAATATCTTGTTTCAATAATATTTCAGTTTAATGACAAAAATTGATCAGAACGAAAAATGCACCATTTTATGCATTTTTTTCATCTTGAGTGTGTTTCAAAATATATTCAATTTCTTCTTGAGCTGCGATTTTAAGTTTTTCACGAAATAGTTTTACAGCTTGTTCAATTTGAGTTTCTGCTTCAAGCTCTAATCTCAATCTAACACTTTCGAGTTCATTTTGTATTTGATCATCTGCAATATGTAGATTTCCACGCGCAAAGTTAACAACTTCATCCGGATTTTTGGAGTAGCGGTCACTATACTGACGTGATTCTTGATCAATTTCTTGGCGTAAAGCATGTAGATCTTGAGTTTGTTGCTGAAAACGGATCAATTCATCTTTAATCAGTTGTTGATTAAAGGCATCTTGTTCAGCGCGCTTTTCAGCCAATGATTTTTCTAAAGCCTGTTGCTTACGGACACGAGCTGCTTCAATTAAACGAGCTTTTTCATCGGCATAAGCTTGTTCTACTTTAAGCTGTGCAACTTGTTGGGCTCTTTGATCATTGTCCAACCAAGCTTGTATATTCGACTCAGGATTGAGTAAATCACTGATACGATTTAAATCATTTAAAAAAGCCTCACGTACAGCTTCAGGCGCACCGAGCCAGCGTTTTTTAAAATCCTGACCGACATTAAGTGTCACCGTATTTCTCCTTTTTGAAAGGTATTATGCATATCTGTTATAGCTTATGGGTTTGTGGGGAGATGCCAAGTCGACGATAAGCTTTGTATTTCTCTCGACCTATTTGTTTGGCAGATTCATCATTTTCCACAATTTCAATAATGTGACTAAATTGCATCGCTTGTTCAAGTGGCCGATTGTTAAAATTAAAAACAATCCAGTCTAATTGATCTGGTAATCCTGCTGAAATGCAGATAGGTGCATCAACTTGATCAATTCCATGTCCCAAAAAAGATTGCGGATCAAAGCTCCATAAACGTTGATCCAACTGCTGTTGAATGTCTGTATCTGGGCAGTGGATCCAAATCTTAGCCGCTTGTCGTGAGATTTTACGACATAAACGACAAGTGCTTTCCACTTGTCGTTCAGGGCTTTTTTCAAACAGATAAAAGCTAATTTTAGCCATTGAGCTTCGCACGATTTGCAAGGAATTGAACTAAAAGTGGAACAGGACGACCTGTAGCACCCTTAGCAGCACCAGAATTCCACGCTGTGCCTGCAACGTCTAAATGTGCCCAACGATAGTCACTGGTAAAGCGTTGTAAGAAACATGCAGCAGTGACTGCACCTGCTTTCGGACCACCAATATTACCAATATCTGCAAATGGTGAATCCAATTGTTCTTGGTAATCATCAATCACAGGCATACGCCATACACGGTCAAATGACTGTTGACCTGCGGTTTCAATTTCTTGTGCTAATTCATCATCAGGTGAGAATAAACCAGAGAGAACCGAACCTAGTGCAACCACACATGCACCTGTTAAGGTTGCGATATCAATCACTAATGCTGGATTGAAACGTTTGATATAGGTAAGCGTGTCACATAACACCAAGCGACCTTCTGCATCGGTATTCAAAATTTCAACGGTTTGACCGCTCATCGTTGTTACGATGTCGCCTGGACGTGTTGCATGACCAGATGGCATGTTTTCAGCAGCAGCAATTGCACCGACTACATGAATCGGAAGTTTAGCTTCACACAAAGCACGCATCGTACCTAGAACAGATGCAGCACCACACATATCGTATTTCATTTCATCCATGCCTAAGCCTGGTTTTAAAGAAATACCACCTGTATCAAAAGTCACACCTTTACCGACCAGAACCACAGGAGCATCTTCTGTTTTTGCTAGGTATTCAATGGTAATTACACGACCTGGGCGTTCAGAACCTTTACTCACTGCGAGGAAAGCATTCATTCCTAAATCAGCCAATTGCTGTTCATCGAGTACAGTTACTTTGACAAGGTTTGGGAATTCTTGAGCTAGTTGCAGTGCTTGTTCAGCTAAATATTCTGGGAAACAGATATTTGGTGGACAGTTACCTAAATCACGTGCTGTAGATTGACCTTGTTCTACGGCAGCAATTAATGCAATTTGTGCATCATCCAAGGTCGATTTAGTCGCGATCAAATCAATGTGTTCTAAAATTGTTTCAGCTTTTTTAGATTTATATTGATCATAGCGATAATCAGCTTGGGTTAAAGCCAATGCAAATAAGTAATGATGCTCTACGGGCAATGCAGAAATATCGATACTGATGTGTTTGAATTTTTTTTGTGTTGCTTTGATAATATTTTGTGCGATTTTCGCAAGTTTAGCAGGCTTGAGTTCAGCAGCTTTATCTAAACCGAGCAATGCACTGTTGGCTTGTTGTTGGATATTTCCAATTAAAGGCAAGCTTTCATTGAGCGATGCTTTAAACTGTGTTGCTTGAATTGCTTGGTCTAAGCCATTGATTGTATATTGAGTTTGAATATTTTCAGCATCAACTAAAATCAACAAATGTTGGCTAGACGAATTCTCAGGAAATGACGTATTAATAGTAAGTTTCATATGCTTATGTGTGCCTAATGAGACGTTTTAAATCATTAAACCATTGAACCACTACCAATGATAGAATTTCAATGAGGTTTTATATTTTTAACATTCGGGTAAACTAGCGCTAGCCGAATTCACCCCATTTTGGAAGATTAATTTGATTATCAGACGTTATCTCGTCAAACAAGTTTTGTCGACCTCTTTAGTCGTCGTATCTTTACTGACACTCATTATGATGGGTGGGCGTTTGATCAAGTACTTCGGTGTGGCAGCACAAGGGCGCTTAGATGCCAGTATTTTATTTAGCATCATTGGCTATCGCTTACCTGAATTTTTGACGCTGATTTTACCTTTGGGCTTTTTTATTGGTCTGATGTTAGTGTTTGGTCGCCTCTATGTCGATCATGAAATGGCAGTACTGAACGGAAGCGGGGTGAGTCGAAATCAATTAGCACGTTTGTTAATGCCGTTAACGGTGTGCTTTTTGGTGGTGCAAACAGTTTTGATGGTGTGGATGTCACCTTGGGGAATTCGTCAATTCGAACAATTGACCACCAGTCAGGCAGTACGTTCTGGTTTTGACTTGGTGCGACCTAAAGAGTTTATATCCTCAGGGCCTTATACCATCTATGCAGGTTCATTGTCTGAAGATCGAAAGAACTTAACAGAAGTGTTTTTCTATCAGCGTGCTGAAAAAGCGGATAAGCCTGATGTCATGATCTTGGCAAAAGAAGCGACACGTGTGGAAATGGCAGATGATTCTGCTAGCGTGGTTGATCTGACACTAGGTCGCCGTTATGAGATTTACCCGAATAGTCCGCAATATAGTCAAACGGAATTTGAGTCTTATCGTTTACGTTTGGAAAGTGATAAAGAAGCAAAATTTGAAAGTGCGGAAGTAGAAGCGCTACCAATCGGTAAATTACTCGAAACGCATCAAGACCCTGTGGTTGCAAGTGAATTAGGTTGGCGATTATTTGTACCCTTTACGATGATGGTGGCATTAATGTTAGCCACAGCATTGTCTGAGGTGAGTCCACGACAAGGTCGTTACTTAAAATTATTCCCAGCCTTGCTTATTTTTGCCAGTTTGATCGTGGCACTGATGGCGATTAAAACGCGTGTTTCAAAAGATGAAATTGGGATTTGGGCATATCCTGCTGTATTGTTAATTTACGCAGTTGCCGCAGCTATTTTCTCAAGAAAACAAAAATTAGCACCTAAATTGAAAAAACGTATAGAGCAGGTGAGATCTTAATGTTAGCACGTAAAATTGTCGCCAAACATGTCACCAAAACTACAGCGCTTGCGATGTTAGGTGCTACTGCTATTTTGTCTGCTTTACAGGTGCTCTTTACCTATATGGGTGAATTGGGAAGCTTGAAAGACGGCTATGGCGCTTGGCAAGCTTTGATCTACGTACTCTGGGGTGCACCTCAGTATTTGTATGAAATTTTACCAATTTCAGCATTAATCGGTGCAGTGCTTGGTTTAGGCACCTTAGCTTCAAATAGTGAATTGATTGTGATGCGTGCATCAGGGATCAGTCTCTGGCGTATCGTGGGTTGGGTGATGCGTTCAGCGATGCTCTTGGTGGTATTGTCATTTGCCTTAAGTGAATATGTCATTCCTTATACCAGTGAGAAGGCTGAAAGCGTCAAGAGCCATCGTTCAGCAGCTGAGTTGGGTGAGGTGAAAGGTTATTGGACACGTGAAGGTCAGCGTTATATTTATATTGACTATGCGAACTCCCAAGGAAAGTTGAATAATGTTGATATGTATGACTTTGACGATCAATATCGTTTGAACTCAGTTTTAAAAGCAGAAAGTGGTCAGTTTGTTCAAAATGGTCAGTGGAGCTTAAGTAATGCCCAGCAAGTCGATATTTTAAAAACTGGCGACTCACAAATGCTTCAAACAGAGAAGCAAGATTTGGCTTTGGCATTGCAACCTAAATACGTACATATGGTGACGATTGATCCTGAAGATTTAGCACCAAGCCAATTGATTAGCTTTATGGGCTATATGCATGAATATAGCCAAGTTCCAAAGACTTATTTATTGGCATTTTGGCAAAAAGTCAGCTCACCATTTGCTTTATTGGCTTTGGTATTGATTGCGTGTTCTTTTATTTTTGGGCCTTTGCGTCAACAGTCGATGGGTTTTCGCTTAGTGATCGCGTTGTTTGTGGGTTTAGGTTTTTATTATTTACAAGATTTCTTAGGATACGCAAGTTTAGTGTATTCGCCATCACCTGCGTGGTTTGTGTTTTTACCGATTATTTTAATGTTCGGTATCGGTAGTTACCTGCTTTATCGCGCGCGTTAGGCTTTATTTCAGTACTTTTAGATGATCGTTACGTCGATAAGTATGAAGTAAAAGATTTTTTAAATTGAAAATTAGATGGTGGAGATCAGTCAAAGCCATCGTGTTCAGATAGAGTCTTACCTTAAAAAAAGGTAAGATATATTGATTAATTTGTAAACAAAAGAGTGTACATCATGACGGATGCAACTGCTGGCAAAATCCCACACGTATTGGTAATTATGGACGGTGTGGGGCATCGTGAAGCGGTAGAGGATAATGCATTTCTAGCAGCGAAAACGCCGAATTTAACTGCTATGAAAAACAATCATCCGCATGGTTTAATTTCAGGTTCTGGTGAAGATGTGGGGTTGCCTGATGGTCAAATGGGTAACTCAGAAGTAGGTCACATGAACTTGGGTGCAGGTCGTGTGTTATATCAAGATTTTACCCGCATTACCAAAGACATTCGTACTGGTGCGTTCTTTGAACATGAAGTGCTCATCGATGCTGTCGAAAAAGCCAAAGCGAATCAAAAAGCTGTACATATCCTCGGTTTATTGTCTGAAGGTGGTGTTCACTCTCACGAAGACCATATTGTAGCGATGGCAGAGTTGGCTTTGAAACGTGGTGCTCAGGTTTATCTCCATGCATTCTTGGATGGTCGTGATACTCCACCAAAAAGTGCTCAACCATCTTTAGAAAAATTAGATGCTCTATTTGCTCAATATCCAGGTCAAGGTCGTATTGCCACAATGATTGGTCGTTATTTTGCTATGGATCGTGACAATCGTTGGGATCGTGTTGAACAAGCCTATCGTTTGCTGACCGAAGGTGAAGCGACACGTACTGTAGCAACTGCAGTAGAAGGCTTAGAAGCAGCATATGCAGCTGAAGAATCTGATGAGTTTGTGAAAGCGACACGTATTGGTGATTTAGCCAAAATTGAAGATGGCGATAGCATAGTATTCATGAATTTCCGTGCGGATCGTGCACGTGAAATTACTAAAGCTTTTGTAGAAAAAGATTTTGCAGGATTTGAACGTAAAGTTGTGCCAAATTTAGCTAAATTTGTCATGTTAACGCGTTACCAAGCAACGATTGATGCACCTGTTGCCTATATGCCAGAACCATTGGTTAATTCAATTGGTGAATATCTTTCAAATTTAGGTAAAACCCAATTACGTATTGCTGAAACTGAAAAATATGCACATGTAACCTTCTTCTTTAGTGGTGGTCGTGAAGATGAATACCCAGGTGAGAAGCGTATCTTGATTCCATCACCAAATGTTGCGACTTATGACTTAAAGCCTGAAATGAGTGCTTATGAAGTGACAGATGAGTTGGTTGCTGCAATCAATTCAGGTGAGTTTGACCTATTGGTGGTGAACTATGCCAATGGTGACATGGTTGGACACACAGGTGTATTCGATGCGGCAGTAAAAGCTGTGGAAGCCGTAGATATCAGTCTTGGGCGTGTATACGAGGCGGTTCGTGCACAAAAAGGTCATATGCTGATTACAGCTGATCATGGTAATGTTGAACAAATGCAAGACTATGTGAGTGGTCAAGTCCATACACAACATACCACTGAGCATGTTCCTTTCATCTATGTTGGTCCAGCAGCTGCGGAAATTGCGGAAGGTGGTGTACTTGCAGATGTAGCACCAACGCTATTAAGCTTAATGAACTTGCCAATCCCAAGTGATATGAAAGGTCGTAATCTTGTGACCTTAAAATCATAAGCAGATGTTTAAAATAGAATAAAAAAGGAAAACGGAATGAATCGAAATTGGCACCAATGCTTTGTCGCTATTGCGCTTTTGATGACGGTTCATTCTGTTGCTGTTGCGGATTCAAAAGGATCTGCAACATTAAAATCCAGTGATGAATGGGTTGAAAATGTTGCTGAAGTTCCGATTGAATCTATCCAGCAATTTGTACAGATCTACGGTACGGTCAAAGATAATTATGTCAGCGAAAAATCTGACGATGTATTATTTCTTCAAGCCATTAAAGGCTTAGTGGGTGGTTTAGACCGCTATTCACGCTATCTAAGTTCAGAAGAATATCGCCAGTTATTGCAATATACTGAAGGTGATCTAGCCACAGTTGATTTTGATTTGGCTTACGATGCGACTCAGTCACAATGGCAGATCAAAAATTTAAAATCTGATTCTGATTCAGCCAAATTAGGCTTAAAGAATGGTTTGAACGTTTATAAAATTGATCAACAAGAATTAAAACTGCTTAATGCAGGGCAGGTAGATGATGTTCTCAATGGTGCAATGGGTACAGCTGTACAAATCCAATTGTCTCCTGCGACACCCATGCTTAGCCTCATACGCAATCAAAAATTAGATGTGGCTGATATTCAAGCCACTATGCTCAGCAATCAAGTTCTCGTCTTAAAAGTCAAAGTTTTCCAACAAGATACTGCGAATGAAATTAAACGACTGATCGAAGAGCATCAGAATCATCGTTTAAAAGCGGTATTGATTGATCTGAGAAATAATCCGGGTGGTCTATTGTCCTCAGCAGTTGAAACAGCAGATTTATTTTTAAATCAGGGTACGATAGTTTCAACTAAAAGTCGCTCTGAAGGGAATCAACAGTTTCAAGCCTTGCCGGGGAATGAATTTAGTCAGCTAAAATTGGGTGTACTCATTAACAACCGTTCTGCATCTGCAGCCGAAGTGTTTACTGCTGCGATGAAAGAATTAAATCGTGCAACGATTATTGGTGATAAAAGTTATGGTAAAGGCGTGGTGCAAAAGCTATTTCCACTCGAAAATGGTGCTGCCTTGCAAATGACCGTTTCACACTATTTAACGCCGAATGGTCATGCGATCGATGGACAGGGTATTGTGCCAAATATCCAATTTCCATGGCCAAATGAGATGAAAGAAGAAACGTACGTCTTACATTCTGCAGATCAATTATTAAGAGCTAAGTAATCCATTCTTAAACTAAGATGTCAGATGAAAAGTCATATTTCATAATGAAAGACTAGTCATCTGTATCCAAACCGAACTTTTTCAGACGATAGCGTAGTGATCTGAAGGTCATGCCGAGTTTTTTGGCAGCAAGTGTTCTGTTCCAATGCGTTAAATTCAGTGCATTGATGAGTACTTCTTTCTCAACCTTCTCTAGATATTGTTCTAATCCTTCTTCTGGCAGTCGATTGTCTAATTTATTGTTTTGAGCAGCTTGTACAGCAGTAGATATTTCGATTGCTTGAGTTGTTACTGGTGGTTCGGAAGCATGACTCGGAGTGCGAAGCGCACTCGATTGTAAGTGCTCAATTTCAATGAAATCATCATCACTTAACGTAATCGCGCGCTCTATGATATTGCGCAGCTCACGAACATTACCTGAAAAGTATTGGTTCGATAAAAATTTTGAGGCTTTATCTGAAAGTTTTTTGACTGGAATTCCCCAGTCAGCGCAAATCATTTGAATAAAGTGATTGGCTAATACTGAAATATCTTCTGGACGCTCACGTAATGCTGCAATTCGAAGATCCATCACATGGATTCGGAAGAATAAATCTTGTCTGAATTTGCCCTGTTGAACCAATTGTTCAAGGTTTTGATGACTGGCACTAATAATTCGAAAATCAACTTCGATTTCTTTTTCACTGCCTAAAGGTCGAATTTTCTTTTCTTGTACAGCACGGAGCAATTTGGCTTGCATCGCGAGAGATAATTCAGCAATTTCATCTAAAAATAAACTACCGCCATCAGCACTTAGAATAAGTCCTTGTTTATCTTCAGTCGCACCTGAGAAGCAGCCTTTAATATGCCCAAAAAGCTCACTTTCCATCAAATCTTCAGAGATTGCACCGCAGTTAATCGCAACAAAAGGATGATCTTGACGATTGCTTAATTGATGAATCAAATTAGCGACAATATCTTTTCCTGTACCAGATTCACCTGTAATAAAAACAGGGGCTTGCGAGCGGGCAATTTTTTTAACCGATTCTCTAAGTTTTTTGATGCTTTCAGAACAGCCAATCAGCATTTTTTGTTCTAAAGGCAGTTGGTCGATACTTGGATCGACTTCAGGAACGCTGAGTGCTTTTTTAACCAATTGATGTAAATGTTGTTGATTGATTGGTTTACTCACGAAATCAAAAGCACCCGACTTTAGAGCAGAGATCGCAATATCCATATTGGCATATGCGGTTAAAACAGCGATAGGTGTCTTCGGATAATGTTGAGTAACGTATTTAACCAGATCAATGCCATTACCATCAGGCAAATTCAGATCGGTAATACAAGCATCGTATTTATATTCACTCAGGAAGTGTTTAGCTTGAGCCAAATGATGTGCTATATGTGTTTTGATACCAATGCGCGACAGCGTCATTTGCATCAGCATACATAAATCAGGTTCATCATCGATCAATAGAACCAATGGTTGTTGTTTAGCCATATCCCCACAAAACCCAAAAAATCACTATTTTATAAATTGGCACTCAATTCTGAAGCAAGCACCTTGTTGTTGTCGCTCTACATAAGAAAGCTTGGCTTGATTTGCTTCACAAATACTTTGTGATAAGTACAATCCTAAACCAGTTCCATTGATTTCGGTACTAAAAAATGGTTGGAACAATTGTTTTAAATTTTCTTGATCAATGCCTTGACCATAATCAATCACATCAATATGAATGATAGCATTTTGTACATAGCCATGAATTGAAATCTGCTCAATATCTACTGCATTGTGGCGAATTGCATTACGGATCAAATTAATCATCACTTGGCGTAATTGAGGTTCATCAAATTGCGTATGAAGTTTAGGATCTATCTCTAACTTGATTCGGTGCTTTATGTCTGACAAATCTTGAATGAGTAAGTCATTCATAAATGGCAACAGGGCTATAATCGAACTCTCAGTTTTTCGATTTTTAGCCATATCTAAAGTATCTTTGATGATTCGATCAATACGATGCGCTTGTTTAGCAATCATAGTGTTCAATAATAACTTCTGATCATCATCGCTGTCTGAATTCAATTCATTGGCTTGAACGATGGCAGCCAAAGGATTGCGAATTTCATGCGCGATACTCGCAGAGAGTTGACCTAAGGCAGCCAATTTTAATTGTTGTACTTTCTGATTCAGTCTTTGTGTATCTTCAAGTGTGAGCAAGGTGAGAGCTTGATTAGGTACAATTAGGTTTTGAACACGAACATCGACTGTATAAGTGGATTGCGTTGACTCAAACTGAAATCGTTCACCATCATGAATGGTTTTCTGTCGAAGAATGTCATAAAGATCAGGTTGGAAGGTCGCAAGATGGAATTGCTCATGTGCGTAAAGAGGAGAAATCCCAAGTAAAGTACATGCTGCAGGGTTACTGACCACAATTTTAAAATGTTCATCCAAAACCAAATAGCCAACTTCGATTTGCTCCAAAATATAGCGATTAATATTTTGAAGCTTAAACAGTTCATTGGATTGGAAAGTATTCAGTGATTCCAAAACGTGAAAGCGTTGAATCGCAAATTGACCTAGCCCGTACACAACAAAGAATAAGAAGGCTAAAAAAGCGCTGTTCCCAATATTGTTTAAGCTGGTTTGGGTAAATAAACTTCCAAAAAATTGTTGATACACCACGCAAATAACCGCTACAAGGGTCATAAACAGGGCTTGGTGTTTACTCAGTAAAAAATTTGACGTAAAGACACAAATGACAAAGAGCAAACCAATCGAAATATTCGGTCCACCTAAGGCAAAAGTGAGTGCACTCAGAAAAACCAAATCTACGATATAGAGCGATAAAATTTGTTTACTTAGCGTATGTGGGAAATATTTGAGTAAGAGTAATTGCCCTAAACTTAAAGCACTGTAAATAATCAGAGCATAGAAATATAGCGTTGGATATTCAAAATGCTCAGATGAATTTTCAATGGTGATGAGAAAAATCAGCGTTAAACTTAAAGCAATAATCAGTCGATAGTTGGTATATAACGTGCCTATGCGATAAATCGTTTGATAAAGCGGAATTGATCCCGTAGGCGTCATACAAGTCGACCTGAATGTATAAAAAGGAATTAAGTGGTAAGCAATAACTCAGTTTTTTAAAATCATAACTAAGGCTTAATCAGCCCGTAGCGAATCGCGAGATGGGTTAGCTTTACATCACTGTCGATATTCAGTTTTTCAAAAATCCGATAACGGTAAGTGTTTACTGTTTTCACACTGACGAAGAGTTTATCTGAAATTTCTTGAGCACTGATACAGTTCACCACCATCATCGCCACTTGCATTTCACGTTCTGACAAAGAGTCAAAGGGTGAGGTCTGCGTGTCTGATAAGTATGAGCTGGCTAATTGTTCTGCAATATCAGCACTAAAGTATTTTCCGCCTTGCATCACTTTATTAATGGCACGAACCATCTCAGTAATCGGGGCACCTTTAGTGATATAACCTCGTGCACCTGCTTTGAGTAGTAAAGAAGGATAGGGCTCTTCAGCTAAACCGCTGACTGCTAACACCTTGGTCTCTGGTGCTGTCTGTAAAAGGCGGCGAGTGGTTTCAACACCACCAATGCCAGGCATATTGACGTCTAAGAGCACAACATTCGGATGTTGTTGTCTCACGATATTAATTGCTTCTTCACCTGATTCTGCTTGACCAATCACTTGAATACCATCTTGATCTTCTAGCATTCGGCAAATGCCTGTTCGAACCAATTCATGGTCATCTACCACTAAAACCGTGATCACTAAGACCTCCTTTATTTATTCTCATCGCAATTATTTTGTTACACGATGCAAAAAATACTTGCATTGTCATAACAAAAATAGCAATCCTATTCCTAATCTTTACTAAAATAATGTGCATAATCACGTGGTTTAATATTAATCACGTTTGCGTGTAAATGTAAGTCATATTTGAGGTGATTCGCAATTCAGCAGAGAACCTCTATGAAATGAGTAAGTTATCGTGAAAAAATCTGGAAAAACGTTAATGCATGTACTGAGTGCATCAGTACTACTCAGTTTGAGTTCATTGAGCTCTGCAGAACTTGTGAATAACTCAACGGGTCAGGCAGCGATTAGTTGGTCATCGGAAGATGTGAGCCAACTCTTAAATAACGACAGTGCTTCAACTATTGAGAATGCAGTTGAAACACCACAGGCAACGACGACCGTCACGACCACGATTCGCCAATCCAATGGTGTGGTGAATCAGAATCCAAGTTCGCAATCGGTTCGTATTTTAGATACCAATAGTTATAGCAGTCAGCCTTCTGTTAATGCACGCGCTGCATTAGTGATGGATGCTCAGACTGGTGAAGTGTTGTATAGCAAAAACACCAATACAGCATTACCAATTGCTTCAGTGACAAAATTAATGACAGCAGTTGTGATTGCAGATGCAAAACTCAATATGTCTGAAAATATTACCCTTCAGTCGATTGATTTCGCAGGCGCAGGGGGTAAAAACTCAAGTTCGACCTTGCGTGCAGGCGATACGTTAAATCGTGCAGAAGCTTTATTGTTTGCTTTGATGAAATCTGAAAACCCCGCTGCAGCTGCATTGGCGCGTACCTACCCAGGTGGTCGTACAGCCTTTGTAAATGCAATGAATGCTAAAGCACGTGCCTTAGGGATGAGTTCAAGCCGATTTACTGAATCAAGTGGCTTAGATCCACGTAATGTTGCCTCTGCACGTGATTTGGGTATTTTGGTCAGTACCGCATCTCAATACGGTTTGATTCGTCAGTTCTCGACCACACCTAGCTATGATTTTAATTTGGGCTACCGCGTTCTGAAATCGAATAATACCAATGCATTGGTACGTAATGGTGGCTGGAATATCAATATTTCCAAAACTGGATTTATTAATGAGGCTGGTCGTTGTGTGGTGATGCATACAACGTTGAATAATTCACGTCCAGCAGTTGTGGTGTTATTGGGCGCGAGTAATAGCCAAGCACGTACCAATGATGCAACACGTTTGATGAATTGGGCGAGCCAATTACCAAAACGCATCTAAAGAATTTTATTTATTTCATATTGATGAGATAAATAAAAAGCCCTGCTATTGCAGGGCTTTTTATTTTCATTCAGAACATAGCATTACATGTTTGAAAGAATAGAGTCTTTCACTTGGCTCATTGTTGCATCAATTGACAGCATTACAGCATCTTGGCATTGTTTGATCGCTGTATCAGGATCTTTTAAGCCGTTACCCGTTACTGTACATACAATCACTGAACCTTCTTTGATTTTGCCCGCTTTAATGTCACGGATTGCACCACCAACAGAAGCAGCAGAAGCAGGTTCTACAAACACACCTTCATACATAGATAGTAGACGTTGAGCATCTAAAATCTCAGCATCAGTCAATTCATCAAACCAACCGTTTGAATCACGAACCACAGCTTTAGCATGGTTGAAACTTTGTGGATTACCGATACGAATTGCAGTTGCAACAGTTTCAGGGTTCTCTACAGGACCACCACGTAAGAATGGAGCAGCACCTGACGCTTGGTAACCAGCCATGATTGGTAAGCCCGCAGGTTTTGGACCCGTGAACTGATCAGTAGCAGCATCATAAACGACTTGTTCAAATTCTTCTTTAGGCTGGTTTGCAACAGCTTCTGTATAACCCATCCAGTGTGCAGTGATGTTACCCGCATTACCTACTGGTAAGCAGTGGTAATCAGGAGCACGACCTAAAGCTTCTACGATTTCGTAAGCAATGGTTTTTTGACCTTGTAAACGGTATGGATTGATTGAGTTCACAATCGTTACAGGTGCTTGATCAGCCACTTCTTTAACCAGACGCATACCGTCATCGAAGTTACCACGAATTTGCATTGTGATCGCGCCATACATCATCGCTTGCGCCATTTTACCCATAGCAATTTTGCCTTCTGGGATTAAAACGAATGCTTTGATACCTGCACGTGCAGCATAAGCTGCCGCAGCTGCTGAAGTGTTACCTGTAGATGCACAGATAATCGCTTTAGAACCTTCTTCAACTGCTTTTGTCACAGCCATGGTCATACCACGGTCTTTAAATGAACCAGTCGGGTTTAAACCTTCGTACTTCACATAAATTTCAACATCTTTACCAATAATGCCTGGAATATTCTCAAGCTTAATCAGTGGCGTATTACCTTCGCCTAAAGAAATTGCACGAGTTGTTGCAGACACCGGTAAACGGTCGCGATAACGGTCAACTAAACCAGTATAACGAGTTGGATTCGACATGATGATGTTCCAATTGTATGTAGAGCTTGGTTAGGGGAGTTATCCCCTCAACCCGATTAATTATCAAGCGATTCTAAACGAATTCGCACAATTTCGCCATGAATAGCTGGCAAAGCTTGAATTTGTGCTAAAGCTTCATCCATTTTTGATTCAACGATTGGATCTGTCAAAATCACGATTGGAATTAAATCTTTTAGACGTGGCTGCTGCATAATTGCATCGATACTGATACCTGCACGACTCAGAATCGTCGTCACATCTGCCAGTACACCTGTTTGATCTTCAGCATTGATACGAATGTAATGCCCAGTGGTCATTTCTTCACGGCTTAAAATAGGTAAGTCGCTTAGATTTTCAAATGCCAACTGTGGAATCGTACCTGCACCATCTTCTGTGTAAATAATGTCACGAACGATATCGACAACATCTGCAACCACAGCTGATGCTGTAGGACCTGCGCCTGCACCTGCACCGTAGTAAAGCGTTGGACCAACAGCATTAGACTGAACTAAAACAGCGTTCTTCACGCCATTTACATTTGCCAGTAACTCTTCAGTTGGAATCAAGGTTGGGTGTACACGAAGCTCAACCCCATGGGCAGCACGACGTGCAATACCGAGATGCTTAATGCGGAAACCCAATTCTTCAGCATATTTGACATCTTGCGCAGTGATTTTACTGATGCCTTCTGTAAAGACTTTGTCAAACTGAAGTGGAATACCAAAAGCAATCGAGGCAAGAAGGGTCAGCTTATGAGCAGCATCAATACCTTCTACGTCGAAAGTTGGATCTGCTTCTGCATAACCCAGTTCTTGAGCTTCTTTTAGTACATCTTCAAAAGTACGACCTTTTTCGCGCATTTCTGAAAGAATAAAGTTGCCTGTCCCATTGATGATTCCAGCCAACCAATCAATACGGTTAGCAGATAGGCCTTCACGAATCACTTTAATAATGGGGATGCCACCAGCGACTGCTGCTTCATAAGCAATCTGTACTTTATATTCGTCAGCCGCTTTGAACAGGGCAGTACCGTGTTCAGCAAGTAAGGCTTTGTTCGCTGTAACCACATGCTTACCATGCTTCATCGCTTCCATGATGAGTTCATAAGCAGGGTGAATTCCCCCCATGACTTCAACCACCACATCAACATCAGGCTGACGTACAATCTCCATTAAATCAGCACTTTGTTTTACTGAATCGGCAAGGTTCAGATCAGGACGGGGACGACGAGTACCCACATGGGTAATTTGAATTTCACGATCGGTGCGACGTCTAATTTCAGCAGCGTTTTCTTGTAATAGTTTAAGGGCTCCACCACCTACGGTTCCTAGACCGAGTATAGCCAGACGAACTGGTTTCACGTCACACTCCAAATTAGTTTAAAATTTTGTTCATGCTAGATCATAGCTAAAAACTCAGCCAGACTCTAGCACATATATATATTTATCTTTAGGTATAAAAAACAGTAATTTAATTTATAAATATTAGTTATTTAAGCGCTTGGATAAATCTGCTGGTGTGAGGTATCCACCCAGATAAACACCCGCTTCATTGTAGATTGCTGGGGTACCATTGACACCGATACTTTGTCCCAATTTGTATTGATCTACAACAGGATTTTTACAATTTGCAGGTGGAAGTTGCGCACCTGCAATAGCTTGATCAAAGGCAACTTTACGATCTGCACTACACCAAACACTTTCCATGCCCGGAATGAACTGATCGCCTCGTGGCCATGCAATATAACGTACTTCGATGCCGGCAGCGTTGATTTCAGCCATATGTTCATGCAATTTATGGCAATACGGACAGCTAATATCGGTAAATACATACACAACGTGTTTGGTTTTACCTTTAGCTGGATACACAATCAGGTCTTCAACTTTTAAAGAAGCCAAAGCTTTTTTACTGATTTCAGATTGGAATGCTTCACCCACGTTATGAAGTGTTTTATCACCTAAACGAATGAGCTCACCTTGAATTAAGTATTTTCCATCTGCTGTGGTGTAAATCGGTGACATACCATCCAGATTTACCCAGTAAATATTCGGCACTTCAGTTGCTTTAATTTCAAGTACTTTGACATTGATATTGGCAGTTTTAAAATTCTTTTGCAGATTTTCAATGAGTCGCTGTTGTGCATTACGTTCTGTAAGGTTAGATGCTTGTCCTGTTGCAGGTGCGGTTGCTGTAAGCGTGCCATCATCCTTTTTAGGTTGATCGGATTGAGAGCAGGCTGTGAGCATAAAGCTTGTTGCGAGTGCGCACATCAATACTAATTTTGAACGGGTAAAATGCATAAACAACCCTTTAAAGTTTTACATTATTGTATGAGGCACAAGCATACCAAAAAAAAAGGGTGTTTCAAAAAACTTAGATGACCGATGCGCTTGAGCTTAGGTTTGATTCTTAGTTTTAATTCAAGTTATCAGTAAAAGTTAATAAGCTTTGATCTTCTCAAATGACTATCTCTCAAATCGCTATGTAGCGAACTAAGCACGAGGGTGGTGTGTCGCATGAAGTTGTTGCATACGAATTTGAGCCACATGCGTATAAATTTGCGTTGTCGATAGATCACTGTGACCAAGTAACATTTGAACGACACGCAAATCTGCACCGTGATTGAGCAAATGGGTTGCAAAAGCATGTCTTAATGTATGCGGGGATAGCTCCATTTGAATGTTGGCTTGTAGTGCATAACGTTTAATGGCATACCAAAAATTTTGACGGCTCATAATGCCACCAAGTTGAGTCAAAAATAGATAATCAGTCGCAGACTTATAGAGTTGTGGGCGAGATTGTTGAATATATTTTTCAATCCACTCAGCCGCGATTTGTCCTAAAGGTACGAGGCGTTCCTTATTCCCTTTTCCTAAAATTCGTAAATATCCCTGATTCAGATTAATCATATCTACCCGAAGATTAATCAGTTCACTGACTCGTAAACCACAGGCATAGAGTACTTCGAGCATTGCACGATCTCTGAGCCCTAAAGCTGTATTAATATCAGGTGCGTGGATCAACGCTTCAACATCCTGTTCTGACAAGTCTTTCGGCAAGGCACGACCAAGTTTCGGTGTTTTATGTGATGCGACAGGATTATCTGTTCGCAGTTTTTGTTCTCTTAAAAATTTATAAAATGATCTGAGCGCAGACAGTGTACGTGCAATAGATCGTGGGCTTTTACCGAGCTTGGTTAAATAAATAAGTACATCGGAAATATCATCATGATTCCAATCTTGCATAGATGTGGAAGTTGCCTGACTGCATTGAATTAAATCAGATAAATAAGCATTTCGCGTATGTGGGCTAACCGTTTGTGCGATTAAATAATCCTTAAATCCTTGCAAAAAGAAAAGCTGTTCGGGGATCTGTACAGCAACAGGAATACGCGGTTTTTTATTTAGCATAATGCTCTCAAAATTAATCTGTTAAACCGATAAATATGATTGGTTTAATTCACTCTATTGTAATAATAATCTGATGTCGATGTGTTATAACAGATGCGAATCATTATCTAGCTTATTTGGTAATTATTCTCATTTGTTTGTATACTGTTCAAAATATTAAAGGGTTGGATGCAGTGCGTTTATCTGATTTAAAGGTTAAACAATCAGCCATCATTAGCAAAGTGAATCGAACTTTGGATGGCGAAATCTCAAGCGATTTGGTCGCAAGTCGATTAGAAACTCTAGGTTTTATCCCAGGTACAAAAGTGCAGGTGATTACCAAAGGTATCTTTGGTGGTGACCCAATTTTAATCCAAATTGGATTTACGCGATTTGCACTGCGCAAAAATGAAGCCGAAAAAATTGAAATTCAATTTGATGGAGAATCTACATGAGTGATGCATTACGTATTGCCCTTGTAGGTAACCCAAACTGTGGTAAGACATCTTTATTTAACCACCTTACTGGTACACGCCAAAAAGTTGCGAACTATGCGGGTGTAACGGTTGAACGTAAAGTTGGACATTTTACTTTGCCTTCTGGCAAGGCAGTCCGCGTATTGGATTTACCAGGGACATATAGCTTAGATGCAACCAGCCCTGATGAAGAAATTACCCGTGATGTTGTGCAAGGTAAAATTGCAGAAGAAGGACAACAAGATGCATTCATGTGCGTCGTCGATGCAACTAACTTAAAGCTACATCTAGGTCTTGTTCTTGAGATGATCAGCTTAGGTCGTCCGATGTTGCTTGTATTAAACATGATGGATGAAGCACGTCGTCGTGGGATGCAGATCAATACGCAAAAGTTGTCTGAGCGTCTCGGTATTCCAGTGGTTGAAACGGTTGCTGTGCGTAATGCAGGCATCGAAAACCTGATGAATGCTTTGGATCAAGGCAAATATACGGTTCCTCAAACTGAATTGACGGGTTTGAAAGGTACTGATCATGAAAAAGTTGAAGCAATTGTTCAAGATGCTGTTCAATTCGTTGAGCAAGATGACAAACGTTCGGCTTTTCTCGATAAAATTTTCTTACATCCTGTTTTGGGTCTGATTAGTCTCGCAGTGATGATGTTTGTGATTTTCCAAGCAGTATTTGCTTGGGCTGCACCATTTATGGATGGTATTGAAGGCTTCTTTGGCTGGCTTGGTGAGGTGGTTGGAGGTAGTATTTCTCACCCCTTGCTTAATAGCTTGGTGGTGGACGGGATCATTGCAGGCGCTGGTGGGGTGTTGGTCTTCTTACCTCAAATTTTAATCCTGTTCTTATTCATTTTAATTCTGGAAGAATCAGGTTATTTACCTCGTGCAGCATTTTTGCTTGATAAGCTGATGTATAAATCAGGTTTATCAGGTCGTGCATTTATCCCATTGCTTTCAAGTTTTGCATGTGCGATTCCGGGTATTATGGCATCACGTACGATTAGTGATCCGCGCGATCGTTTAACCACGATTTTTGTTGCACCATTGATGACCTGTTCAGCGCGTTTGCCTGTATATGCATTGTTAATTGCCGCATTCATTCCTGATCAGACCGTTGGTGGTATTTTTAACTTACAAGGTTTAGTGCTGTTTGCGTTGTATATGGCTGGGATTGTGAGTGCTCTCGGCGTATCGTTTGTGATTAAGTTTTTCCATAAAGACAAATCACAACACATGCTGTTAATGGAATTACCAAGTTACCGTTTCCCAGACATAAAAAATATTTGGATAGGTCTGCTTGACCGTGCCAAAATTTTCTTGAAGCGTGTCGGTGGGATTATTTTTGCCTTATCTATTCTACTTTGGTTCTTATGTACTTTCCCACAACCACCAGAAGGTGCAACGCTTCCAGCGATTGATTACACCTTAGCGGGGATGTTGGGTCATGTATTAGAGCCGATCTTTGCACCACTGGGCTTTAACTGGCAGATCTGTATTGCATTGATTCCAGCGATGGCTGCTCGTGAAGTTGCAGTTGCTGCATTGGGTACCATCTACGCCTTATCTACAGTAGATGAAGATGCAATGTCTGAAGGTTTAGCTGCCATTATTAGTGGTGGTGGTGAGCTTGGCTGGTCAATGGCAACAGGTTTGGCTGTATTGGTATGGTTCATCTATGCACCACACTGTTTACCAACATTGGCAACGGTTCGCCGTGAGACAGGCTCATGGAAAACTGTAGGCATTATGACGGCTTATTTGTTTGGTCTAGCTTACTTAATGGCATTCTTAACGTATCAAATTGCTTCACGCATCTTTGTATAAATGATTCTGTGTAAGTGATTGAGGAGAAAGAGATGATTGAAATTGTAATTATTGCTGCCTTAGTACTTTGGAGTACTGTTGTAGTCTTTAAAAAGGTTTTCCCGAAGACGTCAAATTCAGTTTTCTCTTCTTTATCTACGGTATGCGAGAAGAAAGGCTTTACTCGATTAGCCAAATGGCTACAACCATCTATGGCTGCAGGTTGTGGTGGCAATTGTAGTTGTCCTGCTACTGAACAGAAAAGTTCGAATAAAACTGAAGTTCAGGCAGTGAAGTGGAAGTAGTCACAGTTTGAAGTTTAGATTGAAAAAGCCGTCGAACTCGACGGCTTTTTTACGCAAGGACACAAAATAATTGTCATAAAATGAAAACAAAAAAAGCAATAAAAACGGCAAAGTGCTAACATTTTGCAGGTTTAAAAATATCAATGCTGGTGGGGCAAAATGTTAATACAACGCGGTGGGCTTAAAGTTGTTGCTGGACTTGGAATTTCTGGTGTTTCAGCGGTCAATTTTTTACATGAGAAGGGCTACCGTGTCGCTGTAACCGATTCCCGTGCTGTTCCTCCGGGGCATGATCAAATTCCAGCAGAAGTCCAAACCAGTTTTGGTCAATTTGATCAAGATTTATTGCTCAGTGCTGAAGAAATTATTATCAGTCCTGGTCTAGATCCGAAGCTTCCCCAAATTCAAGCGGCGATTGCCAAAGGCATTCCCGTCGTGAGTGAAATTCAGATTTTACGCCGTGCAACGGATAAACCTATTGTTGCAATTACAGGTTCAAATGCAAAAAGTACCGTAACGACATTGATCGGTTTAATGGCTGAAAATGCTGGTAAAAAAGTGGCGGTAGGGGGGAATTTAGGACGTCCTGCCTTGGATCTGACCAAAGATGATCCTGAACTCTATATCTTAGAATTATCGAGCTTTCAGTTAGAGACAACATCAAACTTGGATGCTGAAGTTGCTGTTGTATTAAATCTAAGTGAAGACCATTTAGATCGACATGGCGATATGATGGGCTATCACACCGCGAAGCATCGTATTTTCCAAGGCGTAAAAAAAGTCGTGCATAACCGTGATGACTCGCTGACGCGTCCACTGGTTCCTGATTCAACGCCTATGCAAAGTTTTGGTTTAAATGCGCCTGACATGAATCAATATGGTGTGTTACGTGAAACAGATGGCACGATGTGGTTAGCACGAGGTCGTGAACGTTTGCTCAAGAGTTCAGACATGTATATGCAAGGTACACATAATGTAGCGAATGCTTTGGCATGTTTGGCTTTGGGTGAAGCGATTGATCTACCTTTGGACTCAATGCTTGAAACGCTTAAAACCTTTAAAGGTTTGGAGCATCGCTGTGAGTTTGTAAAAGATGTGAATGGTGTACGCTATTATAATGATTCTAAAGGTACTAATATCGGTGCAACGTTAGCAGCATTAGATGGTTTAGGTGCTGCGATTGAAGCTCAAAAAGGCAAAGTCGCGATTATTTTGGGTGGTCAAGGCAAAGGTCAAGATTTTACTGCACTGCGTGAATCACTCAGTAAGTTTGCAAAAGTTGCCGTGTTGATCGGTGAAGATCGTCCTGTGATTGAAAAAGCGATTGAAGGCACGACCACCTTATTGCATGCTGAGTCGTTAGCGGAAGCCGTTGCACTGTGTCAACAAAATACTCAGCCGAATGATGTTGTGTTACTGTCGCCAGCCTGTGCAAGTTTTGATATGTTTAGTGGCTATCCACAGCGTGGTCATCAATTTGTTGCTTTAGTGAATGAGCTACATTAAAAAATAACAAGGAATAGATTATGGCTGGGTTGGCTCAGACAACGATCAATAAAATTTCTCAAAAATATAATCACTGGTTGCCTCGGGTGCCCAGTGAAATTACGCCTAGAAATGTACTGATTTTCTGTGTGATTGCATTGCTATGTATTGGAACGGTGATGGTGGGTTCGGCATCTATGCCGTATGCAGAGCGACTGCATGAAAATCCATTTCACTATCTCATTCGTCATGCGATTTCTATTGTCGTTGCATTTGTAGCAGCGTTGTTGGCATATCGTATCTCACTCAATACATGGTTTAAAAATACATTTCCATTGTGGTTAGTGACGATTGTTTTACTTATTACAGTATTAGTCATTGGTTCTGAGGTCAATGGTTCGACCCGTTGGATTCGTGTTGCTGGTTTTACCTTCCAGCCGACGGAAGCCGCCAAATTGATGATGGCAATTTTTACTGCGGATTATGTAGTACGCCGTGCGGAAGAAGTTCGAAACAACGTTAAAGGTTTAATTCGCTTAGGTGTGATTATGCTGTTAACCGTCGGTTTGATCATCGCGGAGCCTGACTTAGGGGCAACTGTAGTAATTGCACTGACCATGCTGGGTGTTTTCTTCTTAGCGGGTGCTCCACTGATTCAATTTGGTATTGCTCTAGGTGCGATTCTCGGTGCATTTGGTTTCTTGATTGTATTTGAGCCTTATCGTTTTGAACGGTTGATTTCATTTACTAACCCATGGGCAGATCCACTCGGTACGGGTTATCAGTTGACTAATGCGTTGATGGCATTTGGTCGAGGTGAGTGGTTCGGTGTTGGACTAGGGCATAGTATTCAAAAAATGTCTTATCTGCCTGAAGCACATACTGACTTTATGCTCGCTATTTTGGCTGAAGAGTTTGGCTTCTTTGGTATTACCACAGTGATGATTTTGTCATTCTTGATGGTTGCTGCATGTATCAAGATTGGTCATCGTGCGCTTAGACATCAGTACCTTCGTGCAGGATATTTGGCTTATGGCATTAGTATTATTTTCTTACTGCAAATCATTGTAAATGCAGGCATGAATTTGGGTATGTTACCAACCAAAGGTTTAACTTTGCCATTTATTAGTTATGGTGGTTCATCTTTGATTATGTGTGCTGTGATGGTCAGCCTTATGCTGAAAATTGATGCAACAACTCAAGAGAAGAATACCTCTAAGGAAGAATCAAGTTTCTAACCTGAACTGAATCTTAATCGTTTCATTAGACATATAAAAAGCAGAATCTCTATTGATTTAGATTCTGCTTTTTATTGGATATTTGAAATGTAAAAAGAATTTAAGGATGATTGGTTAAAACCATAGGTGGCATATGTGTTCCACAATTGAGACAGACCAATTGACCTGTTTTAGGTTTCGAGAGGGGAATCAACGGAATAAAAAACAGAGAAAAATAATTACGTTGTTGTTTTAGTTCATACGCACTATACGTTTTGCAGACTGGGCATAAAAACTGCCCTTTGTCCGTTTTTATGGTTTTAGGACCGATACCAAATATAAAAAACATATCAAACTCCTGATGAATAAAAGCATTCTAACTTGAATATTGATTTAAGCCGTCATTTCTAGAAAATTCGGATGAATAAACGATCTTGATTTAGATAATCATGAACATCGCTCCATATATGATTCTTGAGTGCATGAGTATTAAAAATTGAGAAGAGGATTGTACTTAGTTTGACATAGCGGTGTTAAAGCATCTGTATTAATCATTTATCCCCAAAATGAGGAAAATACTTGAGAATGATGGAATGAGTTACTGAATGGGAAGGTTTTATTCTTAGAGGGGAATTGAAAATGGATCAAGAATGTATTCAATGTTATTCAAACATACCTTGAATGGTTGTTCCTTTGGGAATACGGGTACGATCCCATTGATGGACAGCTTGAGCCAACATGCGCTCTGGTGTATCTATATCAACAGAATACTGCCCTAAAGCTTTGAGTGCTGCTAATAATAATTCAGGGGCTTGTTTAAGGTCTAAAGCTTGGGCGTGATTTTGTTTAGAAAGCTTATCACCACGATCATTCATCGCCAATGGTAGATGCATGTAAGTCATCTCAGGATAGTTTAATACACGCCCTAACCATATTTGACGCTCAGTGTTGTCTAAAAGATCTGATCCACGAACGACATGATTAATTCCTTGTAAATGATCATCGACCACAACTGCCAGTTGATAATTAATAATGCCATCACGACGCTTTAGGACAAAATCACCTAAGTCCTCTTTTAAGTTTGAACAATGCTGACCTTGTAAAAGATCAGTAAAACAGATCAACTCATCACTGACTTTGAGTCGAATTGCTTGCTGCTCAAAGGGGAGGTTTAAGTGCTGACAAGTGCCTTGATAGATATGATTTGAACCGAGCATCTTGCGTGTGCATTGGCATGCATACACCCAACCTTGTTGATGAAGTTGTTCTAGAATGGACTGGTAGAGATCGAGGCGATCTTTTTGAAAAATGATTTCGTGATCTGACTGGAGTGCGAAAGCATCTAGGCACTTGAGAATGTGATCTTCGCTGCCAGGATAGATACGTGGAAGGTCGGTATCTTCAATACGAACAATCCATTCACCCAGTTGGGATTTGGCTTCACAATAACTAGCAACCGCTGTAATCAGTGAACCAAAATGCAAAGGGCCGGTTGGCGATGGCGCAAACCGACCCCGATAAGCCACCACCTGATGTGACTCCTCCTTGTGTAACGGAGAAGTTAGGAGGGGATTAGTCGCAAACATATTAACCGTTGTTTTGCTTCTCTTTGATTTCAGCCAAAGTTTTGCAGTCAATACATAATGTTGCAGTTGGACGTGCTTCTAAACGACGCAGACCAATTTCGATACCACAAGTTTCACAGAAACCGTAATCATCATTTTTAATCGCTTCAATTGATTGCTCGATTTTACGAATCAATTTACGCTCACGATCACGAGTACGTAATTCAATTGCAAACTCTTCTTCTTGAGTTGCGCGATCATTAACGTCTGGAAGTGCAGTATTTTCATCTTGCATAGTGTTCAGAGTACGGTCTACTTCAGACATAAGCTCTTCTTTCCACGCCAATAAAATTTTGCGGAAATGTTCAAGCTGTCCTTCGGACATGTATTCTTCATTTTTTTTCGGCTGATAAGGCTCGATGCCAAATAGACTTGCTGTCGTACCACCTTCAGAAGTCTTTGGCTTGGTTTTACGCACACGTTTAGCTTTCTCTTCAACTACAGTGTTTGTATCGTCCAAGACTTGATTTTGGTTTTCATTCGCCATAAAGGGCATTCCTCATCATATACGTATATATGTGTACGTAAAAAATATGGTGATATCCAAATATTTTTATCGCTCCCGATAGATTGGAGCCATCGGGGGCGTCATCATATAGATTTTTTACTAAAGATGAAAGTGATGTATATCGGGTTTTATCTTTATACAAATCCATTTGGTCGAATAAACTAATCGAAATTTAACCAAAAGAAAAGCTAATATCCTGAAATATCTTGATTAATATGTTGTTTAAAGTGACTTAGTCGATGAACTTGCGTTTCAAAGGTACTATTGTCTTTTAAAAGTAAACATCTGTAACCAGGTGCAACACTATCTAAAGCAAAATCATAACTTTTGGGTTTAAATTGAACTGAAGTGGATGGCGTCGAGAGAAACTGGATCTGATTCCAAATATTCAACGAATCTTGATGCACATGCCCACAAATGACAGCGCGAATTTGTGAATACTCTGCCAAAACATTTTTCAGTTCATCACTGTTTTTAAGTTTATGTTGATCAATCCAGTGTGATTGCATATCAAGTGGGTGATGGTGACAAGCCACAATCACGTCATTCTGTTTAGTTTCATCTAAGAGTTCGCGTAAATGTTGCAGTTGCTCAGGTTGAATCCAACCATCAACTTTACCCGGAACTGCACTATTGAGCAGAATCACACGCCAATTACCAAAAGAGAGTACCCCAGGCATAGGCTCTGGCGTCAAAAATGGAAAATAGACTGCATTATCATGATTCCCCGGAATTTGATAAAACGGGATGTTCAAGCTTTGCATATACTTTTGATAACGTGCATAGGTCTCAGGTTTTGCAACCTGAGCCAAATCACCTGTGTGAATAATCGCATCAATATCTTGGTAATTTTTTAAAATGTCTTCAATCACAGCATGGAAGCTTTGCTCAGGATTCATTTTGACAAAAGTCGAACTGGCTTGATCCATCAAATGCGTATCGGTAATTTGAATGATGATTTTTTCAGTGGCTTGTTGTTTTTTTAATACTGTCATCGCATGTCACTCTATAAATTTGAGTTCAATGCAATGTGCTGTTTCAACCATTGCAGTGCCATAATCACAGGAGCATTTCTCAGCTGTCGTGATTTGAGTAATTCATCCAAATCAGCATAATTTAGAATATGAAGCTGAATATTTTCACCTTCATCTGGCATGCCGAAGATGCCACCTTGTTCCGGTAGTTCAGCTTGCGCGACATATAAATGGAAAATTTCATCACATGCACCTGCGGAAGGATAGAAGCTAAATACATGCTCTAGTTCATCAATCTGACAACCAGACTCTTCTAAACTTTCTCGACGAATGCAACTTTCAGGTGATTCATCGCCATCTAACACTCCCGCAATGATTTCAAGTTGCCAAGGAGAAACTTCATCATCAATCGCACCGATTCGGAATTGTTCAATTAAAGCGAACCGTTGTTGCTGATCATTATAGATGAGAACACCGGCAGCCTCTTTACGATGAATCAGTTCACGGTGAATGAGTGCGGTATATTCTGTTTGATTAAAAAGCTGATGGCGAATGCTGACTTTCTCAATTTGAATAAATCCTTTATAGAGGTATTCACGAGAATGAATTTCAAAATCTTTATTGTTATAAGTGGCTTGTTGAAGGATTTTCATTCGTCAAAAGTTAGGATGAAAGTATTCTTTTCATCCTAACCGAAGATTTTAGAAAGACAAATAAAAATTTATGAATTTATTGCTGTTGATACAACTTTTTTCCTTGTTTTTGATATTCCAGTTTCATGGTTTCCAAACCTATTTCTATTTCCTGACTGTTTTGCTCGGAATTCATCGCATCTTTTTGATTAAGCGCATAAGATCTCACATTTTGTGTAATTTTCATTGAGCAGAACTTAGGTCCACACATTGAACAAAAGTGTGCTGACTTATGTGCTTCCTTTGGCATGGTTTCATCATGCATAGATCGGGCAGTATCAGGGTCTAAACTGAGGTTGAACTGGTCTTCCCAACGGAACTCAAAACGTGCTTTTGATAATGCATTATCACGTACTTGAGCACCCGGATGCCCTTTGGCTAAATCAGCTGCATGTGCTGCGATTTTGTAGGTGATAATGCCATCTTTAACATCTTTTTTATTGGGTAGTCCCAAGTGTTCCTTTGGTGTGACATAACACAGCATCGCAGTGCCATACCAACCGATCATGGCTGCGCCAATCGCGGACGTAATATGGTCATAACCTGGGGCAATATCGGTTGTTAGCGGTCCAAGGGTATAGAATGGCGCTTCTTTACATACTTCCAGTTGCAAGTCCATGTTCTCCTTAATCATGTGCATAGGAACATGACCAGGTCCTTCAATCATCACTTGCACATCATGTTTCCATGCACGATGCGTGAGTTCACCTAAAGTTCTAAGTTCTGAAAATTGTGCTTCATCATTGGCATCTTGAATGCAGCCTGGGCGTAGACCATCTCCTAAGCTAAATGAGACATCATAAGCTTTCATAATCTCGCAGATGTCATCGAAATGGGTATAGAGCAAGTTTTCTTGATGATGAGCTAGGCACCACTGTGCCATGATCGAACCACCACGAGATACGATTCCTGTGAGACGATTTGCGGTTAGAGGTACGTATCTTAAAAGCACACCTGCATGAATCGTGAAGTAATCGACACCTTGTTCGGCCTGTTCAATCAGTGTGTCTCTGAAAATTTCCCAAGTGAGCTCTTCAGCAACTCCATCAACTTTTTCAAGCGCTTGATAAATCGGAACAGTACCAATCGGGACAGGGGAGTTACGAATAATCCATTCACGTGTTTCATGGATGTTTTTGCCTGTAGAGAGATCCATAATGGTGTCAGCACCCCAGCGGGTTGCCCACGTCATTTTCGAAACCTCTTCATCAATACTTGAACCCAAGGCGGAGTTACCGATGTTGGCATTAATTTTCACTAAAAAATTACGACCAATAATCATCGGTTCAATTTCAGGGTGGTTAATATTGGCTGGAATAATGGCACGCCCTTCGGCTACTTCTTTACGCACAAATTCAGGCGTGATTTGTCTTAAATTCTTAGCACCGAAGTTTTCACCCGCATGTTGACGGATATCAACACCTTCTAATTGTCTTTGATTCTCCCGAATAGCGATGTATTCCATCTCAGGCGTGATGATACCTTGTTTGGCATAATGCATTTGTGTGACATTTTGATCACGTTTAGCGCGACGTGGCTTTTGAATGTGTTTGAAGCGTATATCGGCAGTGCGAATATCTCTTAATCGTTCTTGCCCGAATTTAGAACTAAGTGTGTCTAAAATTTCGGTATCGTTACGTTGTTCGATCCAATTTTCACGAACGTTGGGTAAGCCCTTATTGAGATCAATCACGACATTGGGGTCGGTATACACACCAGATGTGTCATACACCATGATGGGTATATTTTTTTCACCACCCAAGCCTGTTGGCGTATCGGTTAAAGAAATTTCACGGACAGGGACTTGAATATCGGGTTGTGAGCCTTGGATATATACTTTGCGAGAGGCAGGTAAAATTCGAGTCAGGTCTTTAGCATCTTGCTCATGTTGAGCAGAAAGATCAGAAGAGGTGAGATTCGTTAATTGGTTCATTGCAATGATCCTTATGAATGACATCAACGAATCAAGCACGACCAAAAACGGTGGCGGATTTATCCCAAAAAAGATAAATGGAGGCATAGTTTTTAGATGGCTTGATTCCTACGCAGGTATTAACCTGATCAGGTTCAACGGTACTCACCCTCAAATGATGCAAAGCATATTTGGGTGATCTCAGCGAGTGTTTACTCGCGCTCCGTCAAGCGATGTGGAGATATTAGCATATCTCCAAAAGATATAATTTAAATTGTGTGATGGATTTAATCTGCTTTCAGATTGAGCAATTTGATTAAATCTTTGGTATGGTTTTCTTTAAAACGTTGAATGCCTTGCTGTGTTTCACTCATAAATAAATTGTACTCAGCTTGAGTTGCTTTAGCTTCATCTAACTGTGATTCAGTAAATGCATAATGATCAAAATAATCTAATAACTGCTGTGCTTTTTGTGCAGATGGCGAGTCAGCCTTAGAAAGTTTGACTATGGCTTTACGGGCTTCAGGGATCATCTCAACGCTATAATCATTAATTTCAAATACAGGTGTATTTTCTAAGCCTAAAAATAAATATTTTTCATAAAATGAGATTGTACTTTGAGCATCGTTAACGAAATGGCTTTCAGGATATTTCTTTAAATAATCCTCCCAAAAAATAATCCAACTACTTAATTGATCAAAAGAGACTGATAAGCCCGCATCTTTATCAATTGAGCCTTTAATTGCATTTTTTTGATCTGAGATTGCTTTGAGAAAGACTTGATCTGCTTGAGGGAGATGAGGTGCAAAAATCTCATAAGCATATTGTGGGCTTTGTGTAATTGCATAATCACCCTCGCCAAGGTTGTAGGGTGCGAGATATAAATCTTTTTGATGATCAATGATGAAATTTTCTTGATCTGTCATATTAGACCGCATTTGCTTGAGCTGAGTTTCAGTTAATGTATTGCCATCGTTGGAAACTTGACGGATATAATTGCTGACATTTTCAGGAAGTTTAGATATTTGAACGGTATAAATTTTATCAGTTTCACTGAGCCACTGGTAACGTTGCTCTAAGTCTACAGAAGCTAAACATCGTTGAAATTGTTTATTTAAACTGAGTAAATGTTGTGGTGAAAATTGTTGTTTTAACAGCTTAATATTGGCATCGACGGTGTCACATGATTCCGCTGTTAATTTTTGATTTTCAGCCGTTAGATTAGCTTTTACATGATTTTCTAAGTTCTGATCCGAGGATTCAGAAGTCTTTGCTGAGTTAGGGACGGAACTCTCTTTTTGACAGGCAGTTAAGCCTAAAAAAACGATCATAAAGAACAGTATGGATTTTTTATTATTAAGCATAGTTATGATTGAATATTGATAATTAAGTCAATATTAAACGATATTTTGAGTTTTGATCAGTACTCAAAATACAATCAAAGCACGCATCAAGGTCAAACAGTAATGGATTCTAATCAAGAAATGATTAAATTAATTAGAACGACAAATGGCATCAGTAAAACAGTTCCTTGATTGAACTTGGTTTAAATCAATCGGCTTTAACTTTAGATATTGGATGAGCTGAACCTGTGGCGTTGTATTTTCCGTATTTGAAGACACTAATTTATGACGCTGATCGCTGCTTAAATCAATAAATTTGAGAAAGCGACGGGCCTGTTTTGCCAATGGACTATTTTTATGTGTAGCCAGTTGCTCAATTTCACTTAAGGTCGACGGTTGAATATCGATAGCACCTTCAAAATTGATCGATACAGGCGAATCAGCTAAACCAATAAAGAAAAAATAACTATAGGCATTGAGCAAATACTCAGCATCTTTTTTTAATGGGCTTTGAGGATATTTTTTTAGGTAAGATTCCCAAAATAATGCTCTTTTTAATGTTTCTTGCGGTGAAATCATTAAGGTATTTTTATTAAAAGTGGCAGTTTGATTCTGCTGACCTAATTCAATCATGAAGGCTTTTTCAGCTTCAGGAAAGTAAGGTGCGAACACTTTGGCTAAGTATTGAGAATTACGTGTATATGCTGTTTTTCCAGCGCCAAGGTCACTTAGTTCAATATATGCTTGCCCTTTGTGTCGAAGCAAATATTGATCACGAGTATGAAGCTGTTCGATGTGACTTTGATGAATGGTTGGAAATGGGGATTGGTCAAAAGCATATTGATCAAATGCACGTTGTTGCTCGGGTGTTCGATCAACAGTTAAAAAATTGGCGTACATTTGATCGGCCATTTTCATTAAATGCTTTTGTTCTTCAACAGAAATAATCGGTAAGCATAAGCGAATATCACGGTTGATTTCTTCCAATGCAAAAGTCGTACGTTGCGCCGACATTGCCCCCATTTCTTTTTTTAAATTGTGACAGATTGCATCTACATCGGGGACAACTAAGCTGGCCTTTTGTTGTTGTTTGATATCTGCTTTTACATCTTCAGGTAGAATGGGTTTATTACATGCGCTTAACATGGCACAAAGTGACACCATGAGAATCATCGGATGAGAGTAAAGACGTGTAAAATTTAAATTCATTTGACCATCGAAGATGAATTGAAAAGCGTTGAGTGATGCTTAATTGTTGCTGATGGTAGCGTGATTCAATGAAATAAATTGTATCTAATTCGCAATAAATGGTTAATTAAGAAACATATTTTGCATCAATCTGGTGGTATTTATGTCACTGTTTGTTGGAACGTCATTAGAACGAAATAAATTAATAAAAATGATACGCAAAAAGATTATGTTGGCATTAATATCAATGCTAAATGAAACGCAAAGATTATTTTATTCAAGTGCTTAAGGCTATGTAAAAAAATGATGAAAAGAACCTTAGTCCTCACAAGCTTATTTTTACTTAGTCCGCTCAGTTCTGCTTTGGATTTGGTCGAGGCTTACGAACGTGCTAAAAATGCCGATCCAAATTGGCAAGCTAATCTTTATCAATATCAAGCTGATCAACTGGATGTGGGTGTCGCTAGAGGGTATTTACTCCCGACAGTGACTGTTTCGGGGAATGTTACGCGTAAACATCAAGATCTAAATGAATCGAATAATAGTGGTGCATTTGCTGGCTCAAATCTCATGAGTAGCACCTCAACGACGAAGCAGGCAGCGATTACTGCGCGCCAACCGATTTTCCGTGTAGATGCTTGGCAGGGCTATAAACAAGTCAAGACTTCTGTTCAACTCAGTGAAGTTAATTTAAAACTTCAACGTCAGCAGCATCTACTCAATGTTTCAGATGCTTATTTTAATGTACTTCGGCAACAGAGCTTAACTGCGACCAATGCTCAAGAAGAGAAGGCCCTGTTAGAACAACTTAATACGATGAATGCTAAGCTGCGTGAAGGACTGGTTGCCAAAAGCGATGTCAGTGAAGCCAATGCTCAATATCAAAATGCACGTGCTAATCGTATTGCGACAGGAGTTCAATTAATATTGGCTCAAGAGCAATTGGCACAATTGATTGGACCATATCAAGAAAAACTCGCGGTATTACGTGACGATTTTCAATATCAAAAACCGATTCCAAATGTTTTAAATGAATGGGTGGATTTAGCGCAAAATCAAAATCTGGATATTCAGCAAGCTCGTTTACAACTGCAATATGCCAATGATCAACGCCGTGTTGAGCAAGCTGCAATTTATCCGCAAATTGATGCTGTGGCGACTTATGGGTATAACGCGCAAAGCCCTAAAACCATGATTTCAAGTGATGGGCAGTTTGACCAAGTCGGTGTGGAAATGAATTGGAATGTATTCACTGGTGGTCGAACCAAAACTAATATTGAGAAATCTAAAAAAATAGTTCAAAAATCAGATGCACAGTTAGATGCAGCAGTTCGTAAAGCTAATACTGATGTCAAAAAATCATATTTGCAGGTTGAAACTGATCAGGCAACCTTACAAGCACGTAAGGCTGCAATGGAGTCATCTGCATTGGTTTCCAAAGCATCAAAAGCTCAATATGATGAAGGCTTGAAAAATATGGTAGATGTACTTTTAGCGCAACGAAATGCATTTTCAACCAAGCAAGAGTTCGTCAATGCTCAATATGATTATGTCATGAATGTTTTGAAATTGAAGGCATCTGTCGGGCAGCTGAATGAAGAGGAAATTCGTCAAATGAATGCTTGGCTGATCCATAAATAACGAGATAGAGAATATTTATTTCTATGTGAATAGAACTAAATACCAGAGCAATAATAACAATTACACCTATCATTTAAGAGCAAGAGGATATGAATCCAAGCTGTACTGCTTCCTGTCATAAATTGTTCATAATTTGGGTGTTTAATACGGCTTTAAAATAGCAGAGTTGTAGTATTTACTCACTTTGTCATAATGAATTGTTATAAACAGAAGTACATCGTGTGGAGTAAAGCATCTTGAGTCCAAGTAACCCTATTCTTAGCCATCATATTTCTTCTCAATTTAATGAAGATTTACAGGATGTGCACACCAAATTTATGACCATGGGTGGCTTGGTAGAGCAACAAGTTGCAAATGCAGTTCATGCATTGTTGGACACCAATGTGAATTTAGCCGTTGATGTTCAGTTCCAAGATAATGCTGTCAATCAATACGAACGTGAAATTGATGAAGGCCTAACCTTGATTTTGGTACGTCGTCATCCTGCAGCAAGTGATTTGCGCATGGTGATTGCTATGTCAAAAGCCAATACTGATTTAGAGCGTATTGGTGACGAAGCAGCAAAAATTGCACGTATTGCGCAAAACTTATGTGAGGAAGGTGAGTCGCCACGTGGGTATATGGAAACTCGTCATATTGGCAATCAGGTTCGTGTCATGATTCATGATGCGCTGGATGCTTTTGCACGAGTGGATGCAGAGCAAGCTTTGAAAGTTTTATTAGCAGATGCTGATATTGATCGTGAGTATCAATCGGCTACACGTACGCTGATGACGTATATGATCGAAGATCCACGTCACATTTCTCGTGTATTAAACGTAATGTGGGTGTTACGTTCACTAGAGCGTATTGGTGATCATGCTCGTAATATTTCTGAGCAAGTAATTTATATGGCAAAAGGTTTTGATGTGCGCCATACCAGCGTTGAAGAGATTGAAGAAAAGGTTCAAGGCGGTCATTAATCCGATTGAATGTAAAAAGCCTCAATTTTATTGAGGCTTTTTTATATCTAAAGTTTATCCATTGAAGTAAAGGCTTATAAATTTCATAGCATGATAAAAATGGAAATGAATCGCAAATTTTAGACAAAAAAATTCCTAGATTTTGGGGGAAATCTAGGAAGGAAAACTGAATCTTTTATTAAGGGATCAGTGTAATATTATCAACTGTGTTAAATTTTACATTAACTCAATCTTTTGTGATGAAATTAATATAACGCGTTTTAATGTAATCGTCAGCTTGCTTATTGTGTAACTATGTAAAGATAAGCAACTTTAATGTAAATTTAACTTGTTGATTAGATTTAATAAATACTTAAAATAATGTCATGATTTGACCTTGACAAGGTTTGTCTTAAGTACTCTTCATATTCAATATATTATTCCAGCTTTAACCGTTTGGTAAATTAATCTTAGGTCGAATAATTTAGTCTTGTAGATGAGACTATTAAGCAAAGTTATGCATTTCAGCGATTCAGAGTTGTAGCGAATTGTCCTGTGAGATAAGTGAGTAAATCACTTTGATAAGGTTTATTTTTACACGAAGGCAGGCTTCTCGTGTTGTGATATGGCAATGCTGCATAAATAAAAAAGAGACTCAAAAGAATCTCTTTTTTATTTAAAGTCTACGCACACCTTCGGTGTTTGTCTCTTGCGTAAAGCTTAAAGCAAACCCTTAAGTTTTACTCAGGCTTTAGACCTTCAGCTTTTTCAAGGCTTTCATCATTACTGAAAAATTTCTCACGTTGCTCTTCAAGAAACTTTTTAGCATCAGGTTCAAACACGTTTAAACGCTTTTCATTGATCAGCGTGGTTTGGTGTTTAAGCCATTCTTGCCAAGCTTGTTTAGACACAGTATCAAATAATTCTTGACCCTTTGCACCTGGGAAGGGAGCAAAGTCTAAAGCATCCATTTCAGTTTGATACTTACGGCAAAATACTTGTCGAGTCATACTGAGTTCCTTAAGCGTAAAGAGTTTCTAAGCGCGCATGAGCACGTTCGATTGCTGCTGCAACTTGCGCAGGTGCAGTACCACCAATGTGATTACGTGCATTGACAGATGCTTCAAGTGTTAATGCTTCTTCAAATACATCTGCTTGAATTAAATTAGAAAATTGCTGTAATTGTTCAAGCGTGAGCTCAGATAAATCTTTCGATTCTTGAACACCAAGAGCAACGGCTTTACCAACAATCTCATGTGCATCACGAAATGCAACACCATTTTTAACAAGGTAATCTGCAAGGTCAGTTGCTGTAGAAAAGCCACGTAGTGCTGCTTCACGCATAATTTCGATGTTAGGTACAAGCGCAGGGATCATATCTGCAAATGCCATTAAACAACCACGAACGGTATCAATCGCATCAAACAAAGGTTCTTTGTCTTCTTGGTTGTCTTTGTTATACGCCAAAGGTTGACCTTTCATTAGCGTTAACAAACTCATCAAATCGCCATAAACACGACCTGTTTTACCGCGCACAAGTTCTGGAACATCTGGATTTTTCTTCTGCGGCATAATAGAAGAACCTGTGCAGAAGCGATCTGGAATGTTTACAAACTTAAATTGTGCAGATGTCCAAAGAATCAGTTCTTCTGACATACGAGACAAATGCATCATGATTAAAGATGCTGCTGCATTAAACTCGATACCAAAATCACGGTCAGATACTGCATCTAGTGAATTTTCAGCAACTGCTTCAAAACCTAAAAGTTCAGCAGTATAGGCACGATCGATTGGATACGTTGTACCCGCAAGTGCAGCAGAACCTAAAGGCATACGATTGGTGCGTTTACGGCAGTCGATTAAACGTTCAGAATCACGTACTAGCATTTCAAACCAAGCCATCAAATGGTGACCAAATGTCACAGGCTGTGCAGTTTGAAGATGGGTGAAACCAGGCATGATTGTATGGGTGTTCTGAGTTGCAAGACTCAAAATACCTTTTTGTAATTTTTGTAATAATTGCAAAATCGCATCAATTTCATCACGGACATAAAGGCGAATGTCTGTTGCCACTTGGTCGTTACGGCTACGACCAGTGTGTAATTTTTTACCCGTGATGCCAATGCGTTGAGTTAAACGAGACTCAATGTTCATGTGCACATCTTCTAAATCAATGCGCCATTCAAAATGACCAGCTTCAATATCTGCTTTAATTGCAGTTAAGCCTTCGATAATGTCATCACGTTCTTGATTGGTCAGTACGCCTACTTTTGCAAGCATCGTTGCATGTGCAATAGAACCTGCAATATCTTGTTTATAAAAGCGTTGGTCAAATTGAACAGATGCTGTAAATTCAGCAACAAAAGCATCAGTCGCTTCAGAAAAACGACCGCCCCACATACCCGAAGTTTGAGTTTGTGACGGATTTGAGGAATGAGAAGAAGTGGTCATGAGAGCTCAATAAACTTTAAAGCAGTAATTTGAATCAGAGTATAGCAAATTCAACTTCACTTGCCGAAGCCTTGAACAACGATAATTCAGTAAATGATGAAAAGGGTATAATGCATTTAAATTTTTTTAAGTCAATTGGGGAACGGCAATATTTAGTTGAGCTTTTTATTGCCAGTATCGTTTTGTCGCTATTGTTGTCACTTGCAGAAGCGCAGTCTTGGCAAAATGTGCAATGGGGACATGTCATTTCTTATATTCTTTACATCAATTGGGTGATTTTAGCTTTTGTCGCTGCTGTAGATGTATTGCAAAAGAAATTAAGATCGATTTCTCCATTACAGGCAGTCGTGATTGGTTTTGTATTATTACAAGTGATTATTTTGCTCAGTAGCACCGTATTAAATATGGTGATCTATTATGGTCGAAATTTTTCCTTACAAAATTTTTCTTATCAAGTTTTAATAAATCAACTGGTGTTACACAGCAGTTATGGGGTGCTGCTTGGTGCATTTTGTTTAAGATATATTTATGTGCGAGATGAGTGGTTGAAACAGCAAAATAGTGAATTGAACGCCAAGGTTCAAGCCCTCCAGGCGCGTATTCATCCACATTTTTTGTTCAATAGTTTAAACAGTGTGGTGAGCTTGATTGGTAGTGATCCAGATAAGGCTGAACAAATGTTGATCGACTTGTCTCGCTTATTCCGCGCCAGTTTCAAAGAGATGAAATTGGTGTCCTTAAAAGAAGAAATAGAACTGTGTAAACACTATTTGTCAATTGAAAAAATACGTTTGGGTGGGCGTTTAGAGGTGGAGTGGAACATTCAACAACCACAACTATTGCAAGAGGCTTTGATCCCACTTTTAACCTTACAGCCTCTGATTGAAAACAGTATTTTTCATGGGGTTGAGAAAAAGATGATCGATGGCAAAATTGGGATACTGGTTGAAATATTGCAAAATCAAGTCACTATAGTCATTACCAACCCATTTATTGCAGATAAAATAGCAATGAGGGAGAGTAATGGCATTGCTTTAGATAATGTAAAGCAGAGATTGAAAGCGCACTTTGGATATCAGGTTCAATTTCGAAGTCATACAGGAAATGGAATTTTCACGACCTTTGTCCAATACCGATATAAGTAGAAAATTCAAGTTAACAGATTAAAATAAACAGCGTTAACTCAAGCCAAGGAGGAGCAATGGACATCCTAATTTGTGATGATGAGCCACTCGCGGTCGAACGTTTATCACGACTGGTGACTCAATTGGGGCATCAAGTCGTTGCAACAGCGCATCATGGTCAGCAAGCAATCGATTATGTCCAACAGTACGAACCAGATGTGGTGTTACTTGATATTCATATGCCTGAAATGGATGGCTTGACTTGTGCACAGCACTTAAATCAAATGCATCCAATGCCAGCAGTGGTGTTTTGTACAGCCTATGATGAGCATGCTTTAACTGCAATTCAGTCTCAAGCAAAAGGATATTTGCTTAAACCCATTGCAAAAATAGAACTAGAACAAGTGTTAGATAACGTCACAAAACTAACGCAGGCCCAATTGTCTCAGCTAGAACAAAAAGAAAATATGGAAGAAAAAGCGCAAAGACAGCAGATTGCTGCAAAAACCTATCGAGGATTGGAACTCATTCCAATTGAAAATATTTATTACTTCTTAGCCGATCAAAAATATGTCACGGTGAGACATAAAAACGGTAGCGTATTAATAGATGAAACGCTTAAAGATTTAGAACAGGAATTTGCGAGTAAGTTCATTCGTATTCATCGAAATGCTCTAATTGCTTTGGATTATTTAGATGGTTTGGAATTGGTTGCATCCGGGCAGTATCAAGTGAGATGCCGTGAACTGGATGAGAAACTTGCCGTGAGCCGTCGTCATTTGCCTATGCTGAGAGAGCGAATTCAAAATTTTTAAATGTATACATCATTCTATGATGAAATTATTTACTTGCATTTTTGATATAGCAGGGTAAGTTTAGGGTGTTTAAAGTTTGGCAGTGCTGAAATGATCAAAACCTTAAAAATCGCAACACGTCAGAGTCCGCTTGCATTGTGGCAAGCAGAACATATTCGTGAGCGATTAGAAACCTTACATGCAGGTCTTAAAGTTGAATTGGTTACCTTTGTCACGCAAGGGGATAAAATTTTAGACACGCCTTTAGCAAAAATTGGTGGTAAAGGTTTATTTGTTAAAGAGTTAGAAGCTGCCTTGCTGGATGGGCGTGCTGACCTTGCCGTACACTCGATGAAAGATGTACCAATGCAGTTACCAGAAGGTTTGGAATTGGCAGTCATTTGTGAGCGTGAAGATCCATTTGATGCTTTTGTTTCGAATCAATTTGCACATTTTGATGATTTGCCTCAAGGTGCAAAATTAGGTACGTCAAGCTTGCGCCGTAAATCTCAAATTTTGAAGCAACGTCCAGATTTAGATGTCATTGATCTGCGTGGAAATGTGGGAACTCGTTTATCGAAGCTCGATGCAGGTCAATATGATGCCATTATTTTGGCGAGCGCAGGTTTAAAGCGTTTGAATCTTCATGATCGTATTCGACATACATTAACTGCTGAAGTGAGTCTACCAGCGGTAGGTCAAGGTGCACTTGGTCTAGAGTGTCGTAGTCAGGATCAACAAGTATTAGATTTGATTATGCCTTTAATGCATCAAGATTCAAATGCATGTGTCCGTGCTGAGCGCGCATTTAATGCTTATTTGGAAGGTGGTTGCCAAGTACCGATTGCTGGTTTTGCAACTTTGGAAAATGATCAGCTACAACTTGAAGGTCGAGTAGGCAGTGTGGATGGTCAGGTTTTATTGCAAGCTCTAGTTTATGGTCATCCAAATGATGCTGAACAACTGGGTGTTGAACTTGCCAAAAAGCTGTTAGATCAAGGTGCTGGTGAGTTACTCAAAGCCCTTTATCAATAAGCCTAAATTATCCTTATGTTGTTTGTAAATACTCGTCCAGATGATCGTGCTCAAGCATTAACAGAGTGTCTTGAGCAGGCAAATTTTACTGTAATTGCTTTACCTGTGTTGGAATTGCGTGCACGACCATTGGATCAATCGCTTAAAGATCTTTATTTAAAATTGAACTCGACTCAAATCATAGTTGTTGTGAGTCCTAAAGCGGTAGAAGTTGGGCTGTTTTATTTAGAGCAGTCGGGACTTTCATTGAGTGATTTGGATCATATCCAATGGGTTGCTGTAGGTAAAAAGACGGCTCTCGCATTGGAGAAATACGGTATTGAAAGCCATATCCCAGATGTCGAGACATCAGAAGGGATGTTGAGTTTACCGCTGTTTGAAGGTTTAAAATCAGATCAAAATGTTGCATTTTGGCGTGGTGAGGGTGGTCGTCAATTTATGATGCAGACCCTTCAGCAACAACAAAGGCAGGTGCTGAATTTTGTATTGTATGAGCGGTTTTGCCCTGAAAGTGCCGAGCAAAATTTTCAAACCTTTTTAAGGTTGGCGAATGACGCTGATGTACCGTATTGGATGTGTATTAGTAGTGAAGCAAGTTGGAAGAATTGGCTGAAACTTTGTGAGCAACATTTAGATATTTTGCGACATTTCCATATTTTGGTTTTAGGTGGGCGTTTGTATCAATTGCTCACGGATGATAAAAAAAATCTCAATATCGATTTTAAAATGACGCGTGTAGGTGATTTAGATCCATCTCTTATTTTGCGTACGATTAATGATTTAAAAAAGGTGCTATGAAGAAAATTCTGTATTTGATTGCCATTCTTATACTCGGTTGGCTGGCTAAGCTGAGTTATGACGTAGTGCTGCTGAAAAATCAATTGCTTGAAACGCAGAATACGTTGCGTAAAAGTGAGCAGACTACAGCACATTTGAATGATCAGTTGGTTTCACTACAGAGAAAATCTATACCTGTAAACTCTTCGCAAACTTATCCGACGATTCAACATCAGCCAGCTGTGACTGAAGTTATAGGATTAAATCCTATTGTTCTAATCAAACAACGATTGGAGTTGGTTGGTTTTGCAGTTCAGCAACAACAATATATTTATGCCATTGAGCAATTAAATGAAACAGATCAGGTCGTTGAGCAAACGGAATTAGCAGAGACTTTGAAATTGGCTTTACACCAAGCTATTGCTCAAGATAAAACAACGATACAACAATACGTTGCATCTCGTGCGATTCAAGAAGAACAATTATCTGAAGCTTTACAGTCGATTGAGCGTTATCTCAAGACGGAAATGCATTCGTCAGAAATCAAGCTTGATCAAGGTTCTGAGCAATCATGGCTAAGTCAGTGGTTTAAGCTTGATCGGGTTGATCAAAATATTCCTTCACTAGTGAATAGAAAACTGATTTTGAAAGAAATCCAATTACGGATGATATTGGCACAGCAAGCCCTTATTCGTGGTGAGCTTTTAGAATATCAATCCATGTTGGATTTAATGATTGTTGAATTAGAGCAACTTCCTGATAGCTACAGTTTGAAATTAAAACAAAGCATGATGAAGCTGAAACAAAGCAAAATGAATCCAGTGCCAAAACTCAGTAGTTTAGCTATTTTGGAGTCATAGTATGAAGCAGATCATCATGGTTTATGCATTGCTTGCATTGTTGCTCTTTGCTTTGATGAGCGTATTAAGCTATGGCGTAGGTGGTGGCTATGTTTATGTGCTTTGGCATGGCGTACAGTTACAGACCAATCTTTGGGTAATCGTTTTTGCAGGACTGTTGTTGAGCTTTCTGATTAAAATGAGCTCGATTGTTTTAAAGCGCTATTTAAAACGAGAGAAAAGAAAAATACAGCATGTTACGCATTTTAAAGACTTACATAGTTATGAACAACTTGGAGTTCTTTGGTTATTGGGTGCAGAAGCACAGGAAGAGCGCTATATTCAACCGACTTTTGGAAATTCGGGTCTCTTGAATCAAACCATTCAGGCAAATTTATTAATTAAAAAAAATCAGCCTATCGATGCTTTAAAAACACTTGAGGCTAGCCCAGCTGATGCCTTTGAACTGGCAGAGCTTCAACGTATCAAAGCATATTTAACTCAGAAAAATGGTGAGCAAGCACTGACCCATCTTGAGTTTCTAAATGGTCATCAATTATCTCCTTGGCTTATAGATTTAAAACACAGCTACGAACAGAAGCTTATTCAATTATGGGGTGTTTTTGCCGTTCAATTTCCATGGATTTATTTAAAATCGACTCAGCATGGCCATTTAGAGGCTGTAGCTAAATACGAGTGGCTTTCTCAATTGTTAAAAGATGTAGAACAAGCATCCGAGTCTGATTTAGATTTATTAAAAAAACGATATTTAGAACAGCAAGACTATATTCAAAGTCTGAATTTTGAGACAAAGATATTATGGCTCAAACTATTATCACGTTTTCCCGATATGGCAGAGCAACATGGCGATTTGGCAATAAAGTTACTCGATGAACGATTTGATCAAGAGGTTTTTTATTTGTGGTTTCAGCAACAATTGTTAAAACAAAACCCAGATTTTTCTTTGGTCGAAAAGCAGATAAATGATTTAGACGTAAAATATCCGAGTATGCCAATATTGTCTTTTGCTTTATGGCATGTATATATCGCAACAGAGCGAGAGCAGGAAGCTTCTCATCTTTTAGAACTTTATCCTGATAATATTATGATGAATTATTTGCGAATTAAGTCGACTTTAAATGGTGATGAATTATTAATTCAACAATTGAATTCAGTTTTTGAAAAAGACAGTAATTTCATCCAAGTTAAAATATGAGTTTAAAATGAAAAATCAAAATTGTGCGGTTGTCTTTGAGCAAAAGGTAGCATGGGGCGATATGGATGCCTTTGGTCATGTCAATAATGTGATCTATTATCGCTATATGGAAAGTGCACGAATTGAATATTTTAATCGATTAAATTTATTTTCTCACCCGATCAATACGGTTGTTTCTTCGAGCCAATGTAAATACCTAAAACCTGTATTTTATCCTGATACGCTACATATCGGTGCGAAGGTTGTTGAGCTGCGAAACTCTGCATTTCGTATGGAATATTATTTATTTAGTGAGAAGCAAAATGACATGGTGGCTATTGGCGAAGCTGTCGTTGTCTGTGTAGATCAAATTGAAATGAAAAAAACTGCAATTCCTGAAGATATTAAAGTATCGATTATTGATTTAGAAAAACAAGTGAATAATGATTTAATTTAGTATTCTTATATTGTGTTTATTTATGTATATCTTTAAATAATCAAGTTGATAATTACTTATAATAAAAATATTATAACTACAGTTATTTTGAAGTTAATTTCTAATAATTATATTATTGAATTCATTTGGAGTATGCATAATGCCAGATATTAGTAATCTGTCAGTTGAAGAATTGAGAAAATTAACAGCACAGGCTGAAGCATTAATCGAATCAAAAAAAGATCAAGCGATTGAAGATGCTTATAATCAAATTATTGAAATTGCAAACTCAGCTGGCCTGACTTTAGAGCAATTTATTGAATATGGTTCGCATAAGCGTAAGAAAACGACGCGTAAATCAGTAGAGCCTCGCTACCGTAATAAAAATAATAGTGCTGATACTTGGACTGGACGTGGTAAACAACCGCGTTGGTTAGTGGCAGAACTTGAAAAGGGTGCAAAGTTGGAAGACTTCCTAATCTGAGCTCCAATGATTTTTATTTAAGTGATTGAATTTTAAAGCCAAGCAAAAATGCTTGGTTTTTTTATCGGCATCAATTGGCGATCCCTAAAATATATGCATAATGGGATAGGTGTTTCATAAGATAAAATAAGACAAGGAATAATAAATTGAGATGGTTGGTAGTTATCACATGCAGATAAAGTCTAAGCAAACAGTTTGGTGGGGAATTGCTGTTGTTGCTTTTCTTGTTTTTGTTATATTGCAAATACCTGCATCTTGGTTGATTTCTAAATTTTATAAAAATAATCAAATTCTTAAAAATGTCAGTGGCAATATTTGGCATGGCCAAGCAGATTGGAAAAAAGGTCAGTTACAAGGATCAGTGGAGTGGCGTACACGTCCATTAGATTTGGTTTTGTTACGTTTAGGTGCGGATTTAAAAATACATAGCGGTCAAACACAAATGGATGCTGTGGTCGCTTATGGATTCGGTAAAACAGTACATATAAAAAATGTAAGTGGTCAAATTTCAGCAGATACCTTGAAAAATGTCATTAATTGGCAATGGCCGACCAATAGTATTCAGCTTCAAGATATTCAATTGAATTTTAATCGTGAAAAAGGTTTTTCTAAAGCGGATGGTGCTTTGCAGTGGGGTGGTGGTCCATTGATTTATAGCTTTGGGCAAAGACAAAATCGTATGGAAGTACCTTCTTTAAAAAGTGTTATAAAAGATGAAGGTGGAAAACTGATTTTGGATGTGCAAGATCAGCGTGGTCAAAAAATGGCAAATCTTAATATTGATCAAAGTCTAATGCTGGACGTGCAATTGACGCAGCGATTATTGCAAAGTGTCCCATCTTATACTGGTAAGGCAGGGTTAGATACCTATGTATTAAGTTCTAGACAGCCTTTGTTAGGTGGGGGATCTTGATGCAAAAGCTGAAAGCAAAATTTGATACGGTATCTTGGAGTCAAGTTGATCGTTTAGCACCCGTGGTTTTACTGATTCTTATTTTGATGTTGTGTTGGAAATTGGCTAGTTTATTTTGGTGGACAATAGCACCGCCTCAATTGATTCAACTTGAACCTGTTAATATTGGATCTCAACAATCTCAAGTACCGAATATTTCTGCATTTTCATTGTTTCAAGAAACAGGTGCGACAGCATCCAGTGCAGATGCCAATTTGGTGATGCAATTGCAAGGTGTATTTGTTGCTTCACCGAGTGCAAATTCATCTGCTGTGATTAAAGTCAATGAGGTTTCGGATCGTTATATTGTCGGTGAAAATATTGAGAGTAGCTCTTACCGATTGTCAGAAGTCTATTGGGATCGCGTGGTTTTACAACAATCAGGTGGTGCGACCAAAGAGTTATTGTTTTCTGGAATTGAAAATTTAAATCAATCTATGTTGCCAGAAGGTGCTCAGCAAAATAGTGCTGCAACACATCAGGCTATAAGTAACCAAGCCCAGCAATCATCACCAAATAGCAATAATAGCCAACAGGCTTTAGGTCAGGCGATTGATCAAATCCAAGAAAATAGAGAACAATATTTAAAAAATATGGGGGTGAATGCTTCCAATGGTCAAGGCTATGAAGTGACGGATCAAACACCCTCAGCTTTACGTAATAAATTGGGTTTAAGATCTGGGGATCGCATTCTTTCTTTAAATGGACAGTCGGTAGGTCAAGGACAATCTGATGTCCAACTGTTAGAACAAGCAAAGAAAGAAGGCAAAGTCAGAATAGAAATAAAGCGTGGTGATCAAGTGATGACCATACAGCAAGATTTGTAATGTGTTCTATTACGAAAAATTATTAGGATAGATAATAAGTTATGGATTTTTGGAATCATAATCGTTCAGTTTTAGCAGCAGTGGCGGCAGTACCTGTTTTGGCTGTCTTAAGTGCATCTGCACAAGCTCAGACGTGGAAGATTAATTTACGTGATGCAGATCTAACGGCTTTTATTAGTGAAGTTGCTGATATTACAGGGAAGAATTTTGCTGTCGATCCGCGAGTCAGAGGTAATGTCACAGTTATTTCAAATAAAGCGCTGAATAAAAATGAAGTTTATGATTTATTTTTGGGTGTTTTGAATGTTAATGGTGTGGTGGCGATTCCTTCAGGGAATTCAATTCGTTTAGTTCCTGACAGTAATGTAAAAAATGCAGGCGTCCCTTATGATCCCTCTAAAAATGCTAGAGGTGATCAAGTCGTTACTCGTGTTATTTGGCTTGAAAACACCAATCCAAATGACTTAATTCCTGCTTTGCGTCCTTTAATGCCTCAATTTGCTCATCTAGCAGCAGTGCAGGGTACGAATGCGCTGATTGTGTCTGATCGTGCTAGTAATATCTTTCAAATTGAAACTTTGATCCGTAATTTGGATGGTACGGGGCAAAATGATATTGAGGCTGTGACTTTGCAGCACAGCCAAGCAGAAGAAATCATTGAACAATTGAGTGCAATTAGTGCAACAGGCTCATCAAAAGATTTTGCAGGTTCAAGAGTTCGTATCATTGCGGATATTCGTACCAATCGTATTGTGCTGAAAGGTGATACCAGTACACGTAAGCGCTTACGTAATATGATTGAAATGCTAGATGTGCCTTCTGCTGACCGTCTAGGTGGGCTGAAGGTTTTCAAGCTGAAATATGCTAGTGCCAAGAACTTATCTGAAATTTTACAAGGACTGGTGACTGGACAATCAGTTCAATCCTCAACGAATAATAGTTCAAACTCTAGTTTCAATAACTCGTCTAATAATTTAACAAATAGTTCAAACGCGAATAGTGCGAGCAATAATTCAATTAATACACCTGCCATCAGCTTGAACAGTGGTAACAATTCTAATAATCAAAACAATATCACCAGCTTTAGTGGTAATGGTGTCAGTATCATTGCAGACAATACACAAAATGCATTGGTGGTGAAGGCGGACCCGCAATTGATGCGAGAAATCGAAGCCGCTATTCAGCAACTTGATACGCGTCGTGAGCAAGTATTAATCGAAGCTGCGATTATTGAAGTTGAAGGTGATGATACTGATCAGCTGGGTGTGCAGTGGGCGATGGGTGATATCAGTAGTGGTGTGGGTTTAATTAATTTTTCCAATGTTGGCTCAAGCTTATCGAGTCTGGCTGCTGGATTTCTTCAGGGCGGTGCGGCGGGCTTGGGTAATGCAATTGGCTCAGGCACATCTGTTGTACTAGGTGATTATAAAGAAGGGTCTGATGGTTCTCGTAAGTTATACGGTGCACTTATTCAGGCTTTAAAAAGTAATACCAATTCAAATTTACTGTCTACGCCTTCAATTGTGACTTTAGACAATGAAGAGGCTTATATTGTCGTCGGTCAAAACGTCCCATTTGAAACTGGTTCTGTGACGACAGGAACGTCGGGTGTTAACCCTTATACGACTTTAGAGCGTAAAGATATTGGGGTGACTTTAAAAGTGACTCCACATGTTGGCGAAGGAGGCTCAGTACGTTTACAGGTTGAGCAAGAGGTCTCTGCGATTGCTGATAAAGGTGATGCGCAAGATTTGGTCACTAGCAAGCGAGCGATTAAGACTTCAGTAATTGCAGATCATGGGCAAACGGTTGTTTTGGGTGGTTTGATTGAAGATAGTGCAAGACATAGTCGTCAAGCTGTTCCTGGATTAGGTGCGATTCCGGGGATTGGTCGTCTATTTAGAGCTGATTCTAAAGGTGTTCAAAAACGGAACTTGTTGGTCTTTATTCATCCTACGATTATTCGTAGCAGTGCTGACTCACAGCGTATAACTCGTCAGAAATACGATCGTTTATATAGCTTGCAATTGGCAATGGATAAAAATGGTAGCTTTGCTAAATTACCGGACAATGTAGATGATATTTATCAACCACGTTTACCCGTATCTAAAACACCAGCGCCAGCTAAACCAACAGTTTACCAAAGTGTCCCATCAGGTGGGAGCAATACAGGCTCAAAAGCGGTAACAACACCTCTCGCTGTTGAACCTATTCGTGTACCAAATGGACAACCTGTGCAGGTGGTTCAACCGAAGCAAGAGGTTGAAAAGACCAAGAATACCGTGACCACAACCACGATTCGCTCTGCATCTTGATGGCATAGGCATAGTAAAATCAAACCAGCATGTTAAGATATTTTAAAATTTGAAGTGAGCAGATCAATATGACTTGGAAATTGCAAACCATTAACGGTGAATTCACTGGTACGGAAATTACAATCGAACGTGATATGTTGGTTGGTCGTCATCAAGAAGCAGATATTGTTTTGGCAGCTGCTGAAATTTCACGTCGTCATGCTGCTTTTTTGCTCAAAGAGCAGGCACTTTATGTTCAAGATTTGAAATCTTCAAATGGTACCTTTGTAAATGATCTTCGTGTTGAAAATGAAGCTTTGCTGAAAGATGGTGATATTGTTCAATTTGCGAGTTTGAAATTTTCAGTCCTTGCCCCCGCTGTTATTCAGGCTGAAGCTGTTAAACCAGAAGTCATTGTGCAGCCTGCAGAAGCTGTTGCAACTTCAGAAATTTCATTTGCACAAGTCGATTTAACAAATCAGGCTGAATCGACTGAAGCAATTAAGGTGAAAGAGCAAAATGACACTTCGATTGTAGAGGATGTGATTGCTGAGCCAGTTGTAGTAGAAAAATCGGTCGCAGAAAAAATGAATGATCAAGGTATGCCTGATCTGAAAGAGCGCGATACTAATGTGAAACTTTCGCCTGAAGGTATGCCACAGAATGTAGGTATTCCAAAACCTGCACCGATTCCTGCCGATGTAGATCTGAATGCAAAACCAATTCGCCATGAAGAGTGTGAAGTAGATATTCCTGTAACTTGTGTAGAGCAAGAAAAGGAAACGCAAAAGAATGCAACTATTGGATTAATGGCACTGCTTGCAATTATTTTTGTCGCTGTAATTGCATGGTTTATTTTTAATTAAGCCTTGTTGAGTGATGAAAGATCAAGGCATGCATTACGCATGCCTTTTATCTATCTAGTGAATGAAAAGCTTTAGGAAAACAAAAATGTCGATAGCAAAACTTGATCAGCGTGACTTAATTTTATTTGATTTAGATGGAACCTTGGTTGATTCGGCATTTGATTTGTATCGTGCAATGAATATGAGTCTCAATGTGCTTGAGCTACCACTTGTCACTGAACTACAGGTCAGAACATGGATTGGGAAAGGGACTTCTTTATTTTGTGAGAGTGTTTTAAAGCATCTCACGGGTCAGGTTAAGCCTGAACAGCATCAACTGTTACTCGAGACTTTTCTGGAAATTTATAATGCGGAACCATGTGTGGATACTCAGCCCTTTCATGGCATTATCGAATTTTTGGACTGGGCTTCTGCACAACAAAAAACTTTAATTTGTGTGACCAATAAGCCTGAACGTCCTGCACAAAAAATTCTTGAAGTACTCAAGATGGATCATTATTTCGCAGATGTGATCGGTGGTGACCGATTTGAAGTGCGTAAGCCTGATCCTAAGCCACTTTTACATTGTGTTGAGGCTTTTGATACAACACCTGCTCAAACTTTAATGATTGGTGACTCAAGTAATGATGTAGAAGCTGCACGACGTGCGGGTATCGATTGTATTGTGGTCAGCTATGGCTATAATCATGGCGAAGATATTCAGCTTTGTCATCCGCAGCAAGTGGTTGATGATTTAACGGCATTACTCATTTAAGCGAAATTATGCAAAAGAAGTTTGTGGGTTAAATTTGGCTTTAGTCAAAGATGGTTGATTATTAAAACTGAAAGCTAAATCTTTTAGAAGCTTTATTTTTGAAAATAATGTTAGAAGGGAAGAGGGATGGAAAGTAAAAGCATTTTTCGATGGCGTTGCTAAGTTAGACATCATTTTATTTAACTTAGATCTATTGAAAACTTAAGAGATATTCCTCATGACCACTCAAATTCAATTCCAACAATTACAATCACAAGGCTATAACCTTATTCCTGTGTATCGCCAGCGTTTAGCTGATACAGATACACCTTTATCTGTTTTTGCGCGTTTAAAAGAACACCAGCAAGCCTATTTATTTGAATCTGTAGAAGGTGGTGAAAACTGGGCGCGCTATTCGATTATTGGATTAGGAGAATCAACCGTTTTTTCATGTAATGAAGGACAGTTGACGATTCAGCAAGCGAATGGTTCTGTAGAAACTCAAGCTTGTAGTGATCCTTTTCAATATATCCGTGATTTTCAGTCACAGTTTAAAGTGCCGACCCAAAAAGAATTACCAAACTTACCGAGCTTTACGGGTGGTCTTGTAGGTTACTTGGGTTATGACTCTGTTCGCTATATCGAGCCACGTTTGAAAAATGTACCACAGGCCGATCCTGTGGGGATTCCTGATCTATGGTTGATGTTATCAAAAACAGTCATTGTATTTGATAATCTAAAAGACACTTTATTTATTATTGTGCATGCAGATACTCAAGATGAGGATGCATTCATTCAAGCACAGACCAAACTCGATGATATAGAAGCATTACTGGCTACACCGATTAGCTTACAAGCGAAGAAACACACCCCACCACATTTCGAGTCGCTTACAGGCAAAGAAAAGTATTTAGAATCGATCGAAATCGTCAAGGAATACATCCGTGCGGGGGATGTGATGCAAGTTGTCCCTGGGCATCGTATGGTCTCTGACTTCGATGGTGATCCATTACAGGTGTATCGTGCCCTTAGACATCTTAATCCTTCTCCATATTTATTCTTAGTGCAGGGGAGAACGCTGGGTGATAACAAACCATTCCATATTGTAGGTTCTTCTCCTGAAATCTTATCTCGTTTAGAAAATGGTATTGCCACTGTGCGTCCATTGGCGGGAACCAGACCACGTGGAAAAACCAAAGAAGAAGATTTAGCTTTAGAGCAAGATTTGCTGTCTGATGAAAAAGAGATTGCAGAGCACTTGATGTTAATCGATTTGGGTCGAAATGATGTTGGTCGTATTTCTAAAATTGGAAAGGTGCAAGTCACTGATCAAATGGTGATCGAACGATATTCGCATGTCATGCATATTGTTTCAAATGTACAGGGTGAAGTACGTGACGATGTTGATGCTTTGGATGTTTTTAAAGCAACTTTCCCTGCCGGGACGCTTTCAGGTGCACCAAAAATTCGTGCAATGGAAATTATTGACGAAGTTGAGCCAGTAAAACGTGGAATTTTTGGTGGGGCTGTTGGTTATTTAGGTTGGCATGGTGAAATGGACATGTCAATTGCGATTCGAACCTGTGTAATTCGTGAAAATAAGGTCTATGTTCAGGCTGGAGCAGGGCTTGTTGCGGACTCAAATCCTGAATCTGAATGGAATGAAACTCAAATAAAAGCTCGCGCAGTGATCAAAGCGGTTGAATTATCGTCAAACGGATTGATTTTGTGAGTTTTTAGCGTTTTTTTTGAAAAAAACACTTGCACGGATTTCAAGTTTTGCTAAACTGCACACCGTTCCGATACGAAACGTATCAAACACTAAGAAGCGCCGGCATAGCTCAGTTGGTAGAGCAACTGACTTGTAATCAGTAGGTCCACAGTTCGAATCCGTGTGCCGGCACCATCTTGGAAAGTTTGAGAAATTAAGTAAAAGAATAACACTGAAAGTAAGTGTAAAAATGGTGAGGTTCCCGAGCGGTCAAAGGGGGCGGACTGTAACTCCGCTACGAAAGTTTCGAAGGTTCGAATCCTTCCCTCACCACCAATTTTTAAGACTTCAATAAGTGGATGTACCAACATCGTGCGGGAGTAGCTCAGTTGGTAGAGCGGCAGCCTTCCAAGCTGCATGTCGCGAGTTCGACCCTCGTCTCCCGCTCCATTGAAGCGAAAATTTTGCTCTTATAGCTCAGTGGTAGAGCACTCCCTTGGTAAGGGAGAGGTCTCGAGTTCAAATCTCGATAAGAGCTCCAGATTACAGTTTAGTGATTTTTATCACAAAGTTAAATAAAGCAGGCTATTTAGTCTGCTTTTTAAGTATTCAGGGTGTCTATTTTTTAGGCGATTAGTCGATTTTAGCAATCTAAGAATTGTGTCGACGTAAACGAGGAGAATCTCATGGCTAAGGCTAAGTTTGAACGTAATAAGCCACACGTTAACGTGGGCACAATTGGTCACGTCGACCATGGTAAAACAACTTTAACAGCTGCGATTGCAACTGTTTGTGCTAAACAATTCGGTGGCGAAGCGAAAGACTACGCTGCAATTGACTCTGCACCTGAAGAAAAAGCACGTGGTATTACAATTAATACTTCACACGTTGAGTATGACTCAGTTATTCGTCACTACGCACACGTAGACTGCCCAGGTCACGCCGATTATGTTAAAAACATGATTACTGGTGCTGCTCAGATGGATGGTGCGATCCTTGTATGTGCTGCGACTGATGGTCCAATGCCACAAACTCGTGAACACATCCTTCTTTCTCGTCAGGTAGGTGTACCTTACATCGTTGTATTCTTAAACAAATGCGACCTTGTTGATGACGAAGAGCTTCTTGAATTAGTAGAAATGGAAGTTCGTGAGCTTCTTTCTACTTATGATTTCCCAGGTGATGATACTCCAGTTATCCGTGGTTCTGCTCTTCTTGCACTTAACGGTGACCAAGGTCAGTACGGCGAGCCAGCTGTAGTTGCTCTTGTTGAAGCGCTTGACTCTTACATTCCAGAGCCAGAGCGTGCTATCGATAAAGCATTCCTTATGCCAATCGAAGACGTATTCTCTATCTCAGGTCGTGGTACAGTAGTAACTGGCCGTGTTGAGTCTGGTATCGTTAAAGTAGGCGAATCAGTTGAAATCGTTGGTATCCGTGATACACAAGTAACTACAGTTACTGGTGTTGAAATGTTCCGTAAATTGCTTGACGAAGGTCGTGCTGGCGAGAACTGTGGTGTACTTCTACGTGGTACTAAGCGTGAAGACGTTCAACGTGGTCAAGTATTGACTAAACCAGGTGCGATCAAACCGCATACTAAATTCGATGCAGAAGTATACGTACTTTCTAAAGAAGAAGGTGGTCGTCATACTCCATTCCTTAACGGTTACCGTCCACAGTTCTACTTCCGTACAACTGACGTAACTGGCGCTATCGCTCTTCAAGATGGCGTTGAAATGGTTATGCCTGGTGACAACGTAGAAATGTCAGTAGAATTAATCCACCCAATCGCAATGGACCCAGGTCTACGTTTTGCGATCCGTGAAGGTGGTCGTACAGTTGGTGCTGGTGTTGTTGCTAAAGTAACTGCATAA